>DHQM01000144.1:26240-34803 GCA_002408105.1 Gammaproteobacteria bacterium UBA5338
CGCGCATGGCCCATGCATGGACGCCCGGGATGCGCCAGGCCGGATGGGGCCGCGTGGTTCAACTGGCAACGGTTGGCGCGTACCGACCGGGCGATCGAATGCCGCAGTACTACGCTGCCAAAGCGGCCCTGGCGAGCACGAGCCTGTCGCTGGCACAAGCCCTGGCGGGCACGGGCGTGACCGTCAACACCGTGTCACCCGGACTGATTCGGACCCTGGAAGTCGAAGCGTCCTTTCGCGCCAAAGCACGCCGCCAAGGGTGGGGCGATGACTGGGATCACATCGAAGCCCTGGCGCTTGCCGACACCCACCCCAACCTGATCGGCCGCATGGCGCGCCCGGAAGAGGTGGCTGACCTGGTGCTGTTTCTGGCCAGTAACCGCGCTGCCTGCATCACAGCGCAGAACATCCGCATCGACGGCGGCGCCCTGGTTCATTACTGATCCGGCGTTTGCACCGCGTCCTCGGCCGTGACCACCTCGGCCAGGGTCACCCCCGAAAGTGCGGCCCGACCGGCCTGCTCATAGCGCTCGAACCATGGGTCGATCGGTGCCTGCATCCGCAGCTCCGAGGTCAGGCACTCATCGTCACTGCCCGCACTGCGCACCAGTTCAAGCAGCTCCGTGAGCTCAACCTGGTCCGCTGCCCGGCCAGGGCGGTAGTCCCCCGATTCGTCGGCCACCTGGACCAGCAGGCCTGCTTTGACCAACAGCGCAACCACCTCCGTGGCCGCCTGCGGTGCGATCCCCCGCTCGGCGCAGAGGTCATGGACCGACAGGCTGCGACCCACTCGGTGCTGGGCCACAGCTTCAACCATCAACCACAAGCCAAGGTATTCCTTGAGTTCAGCGCTGACCCATACCCCAGAACGACCCCCGCGCGTGAGCCGCGGATGCTGAAGGTAGAAGGCGATGTTGGCGCCCACCAAGAGAATCAGCCAACTCAGGAACAGCCAGATGAGCAGCAGGATGAGTATCGCGAAGCTCGAGTAGATGGCGGCGTACCGGGTGGAAGACACCACCACCGCCGAGAAGACGCCACCGACCACCTGCCAAAGCAAGGTCGCCACCAGCGCGCCCCCGAACGCTGCCGGAGGTTTCACCCGGGTGTTGGGCACAAGCATGTAGACTGCCGTGATCCCGCCCATCACCAAAACCATCGGCAGCACCTGCGCCGCCACCACGAATGCCCATCCGAGCAAATCGGAGGACCCCAGGTAGCGAACCAAAGACGAGTTCATCATGGTGGCGATCACGCCCAGCAGCACCACCACTGCGACCGGGCCCACCAAGATCAAACTCAGGTAATAGCTCAGCACCTGGGACAATGAACGTTGCTGGCGCACGTTCCACAGAAAGTTAAACGACGCCTCGATCTTCTGGACCAGTGATACGGTGGTGTAGATCAGAAACCCAAGGCCAATGGTGCCAAGCACCGCCACGTTCATGTTCTCGACAAAGCCAACCAAGCGGGTGCCGATCTCCTCTGCCCGCGCTCCCAGGGGCGCCAGAAAGTTATACAGCAGCGGCTCCATGCGGTTGTGAACGCCGAATGACTTGAGCACCGAAAAGCTGAGCGCCAACAGCGGCACTAGGGAGAGCAGCGTGGTGTACACCAGCGACATCGCGTGCAGCTGGATCTGCCCTTCGATGAGGTCGCGGACACAGGCGTACAAGACTTGCGCCACCCGGCGCAGGCCGCGCTGCCACCAAGGGGCTTCCTGGTCATCGGCGAACAGGCGGTGCTCCAGCCAATCAAGGCTCCACCAGTCAGGCTGTTTAGTGGCCATCCAGCCTCCAGTTGAGTGTTTGACCAGCCGCAGACGGGCATGTCTGAAGCCTGGACCTCGACCGCGCCCCCTCAGCACCAAGCCTCACCGGGCCATCCCTGTGCGCACGCCAATCAAGTTTCGGTCAGTGGCAACGGCATCCAAGGGC
Organism: Gammaproteobacteria bacterium UBA5338; assembly: GCA_002408105.1. Taxonomy (GTDB): domain Bacteria; phylum Pseudomonadota; class Gammaproteobacteria; order Pseudomonadales; family UBA5862; genus UBA5862. The sequence continues at coordinate 28,178 of DHQM01000144.1, forward strand.
ACGTCCCAGTCGGCCACCGGAAGCCAGTCCTGCTCTTGGAAGTGGTGGGCAACGCCCAGCAAGTAGGGGCGGCGGCGCGCGCCCGCCGAAAAGGTGCGGTCATAAAACCCACCGCCCATGCCCAGCCGCCCACCCGCTCGGTCGAAGCCCACCAATGGCACCAACACCAGATCCACCGCCCAGAGCGGCCGTGGCTTGGCACCCCGCGTTCGTGGCTCGGGGATGCCGAACCGATTGGGCACGAGCGGCTGTCCCGGCTCGAACGGCAAAAACAGCAGTCGACCTTCCCGGGCAGGGTGGGTCAGACACGGCAACAGCAGTCGGGGTCGAGGGTGTACCTGCAAGGCCGGCCAAGGGTCGATCTCTCCGTCCGCCGGCCAGTAGGCGGCCACTGTGCAGGCCTTCCGGAACCGGAAAAACCCACGCAGGACGCGGGCCAACCCCTGGGCGGCCTGGGTTTGCTGGTGCGGGCTGAGGGCGCGCCGCTCGGCACGCAGCTGCTGGCGCAATTCGCGGCGCGCGCTGGCCAGTGCAGGAATTGGAGACCCCCCCGGCGGCGGGGCCGTCGGTAGAGTCCTTGAACCCGAAGGTTCAAGGCGGTGATCATCGGAGCGAATCAGGCTTTCCGTCATGCGGACATGCACACCATCGCCCGCGGACAATCCCCTGGTTTACAGTTATCGGCTCGAGGACTTCCCCGACACAACCCACACCCCAGGAGGATCTCGAGGTTGAGTATAACAGCCTTCAGCAGCTCAGCACTCAAGGGCTGCAGCCAAGGCTTCAAGCAAGTCCTCGGCCTGCCGGTTGAGCCGACGCCCACCCTCACGCCAGCCCTCCACGCGGCCCTGCGCTTCAAGCAACTCATGACTCAGGTTCAAGGCAACCATCACGGCGATGCGCTCAAGGCCAATCACCTGCCCCCGTGCACGCACATCCCGCATGCGCTGGTCCAGTTGGCGTGCGGCGCGCTGCAGGGCTTCGCGCTGTTCCGCTGGACAGCTGACCTGGTATTGCTTGTCGAGAATATCGACTTGCAGCGTGCAGACGTCTCGCGAAGAGGCCTGCATTTCAGCGCTGCTCCAGGGATTTGAGGCGTTCGATCATGGCGTCAAGCCGTTGCTCGACCAAACGGTGCTTGTCTCGCAAACGCACGCGCTCCGCCTTCCAATCGGCTTCATCGGCCTGCATGCGAGAACGTTCTTTGATAAGATTTATCGTCATTTGCGTCAACTGATCCAGGCGCGTCTGTAGCGCCTGCAGCTCGGGTTCTTCGGACATCGTTGAGCTCGATCCAGCGGTGGGTCGAGCTACTATAGAGGCGCGCTCGAAGCTGTTCAACGCGGGCCATTGCCTCGCAGCACAGCGCTTGAATCCCAGGTTCACCCTCAGGCACCGCAGTGTATATCAGCTACGACACCTTATCGGCAGAAATGTCCCGGCTTGGCCTTCCCCTGGATGGGTCGATGTTGCAGGGCTACGTCACCGGTCACCTCACCAGCACGGCGCAGCCTCCCCACCCTTGGTCCCTCGCCGCGTTCCTCGGCCTTCCAGAGGGTACTCAACCGCAGACACCCAACCTAAACGAAGTCCTGACCCGCATGGGCAGCGACATCGACGACCAGCTCACCGGCATCGCCATGGGCTACGAATTGCTGCTTCCAGACGACGACATCGCCCTCTCCGAGCGCCTAGATGCATTGGCAGGGTGGTGCCGCGGTTTTCTGGGTGGCCTTGCTGAAGCCCAAGGGTTCGACTCTGTCAGCATCGACGAAGAACTCCAACATGCATTGCGTGACGTTGTGGCCATCAGCCAGATCGACACCGAGACTGAAGAAACCGAAGCCGCTGAAGCCGACTTCACTGAACTGGTCGAATACCTGCGCGTCATCGCCTGCTCCCTGTACCTCGAATTCCGCAACAGCCCCACACCGCAAGCGCCCCCGCCCATGCGGCAGCTGCACTGAGGAACAGGCCATGGCCCCACTGCACCCCACCTCCTTCGCACCCGCAGAATTCGCCCGCCGCCGCCAGCAACTGATGGCAGCGATGGAGCCTGGCGCCATCGCCATCGTTCCCAGTGCTCCGCCGCAGCGACGCAACAGCGACACCGAATACCCATACCGCCAAAGCAGCGACTTCCACTACCTGACGGGGTTCACCGAGCCCAATGCACTCCTGGTGCTTGCCCCGGGGCGAGAAGAAGGCGAGTACCTGCTACTGTGCCGGCCACGCAACCCCGAACGCGAGCAGTGGGATGGCGTGCGGGTGGGCCCGGAGCGCGCACCGGAAGTCCTCGGGTGCGACCAGGCCTTCACCATCGACGAGGCCGATGCACTCCTCCCGCGCATCCTCAGCGGGCGCACTGCCGTGTACTGCACCCTGGGCGCCAGTGCGGAGTTCGACCAGCGCCTGGTGCGCTGGCTCGATCAGGTGCGTGCCACAACCCGCAGCGGCGCCGAACCTCCCAGCCGAATCATTGCCTTGGAGCAATCGTTGCACGAAATGCGGCTCGTGAAGTCCACAGCCGAACAAACCCAGATGCGCAGGGCGGGGGCCATTTCGGCCGAGGCCCATCGCCGCGCCATGGCCGCCTGCAGGCCAGGCATGGTCGAATACCAACTGGAAGCCGAACTGCTGTACGCGTTCAACCTGGAGGGGGCACGCGCGCCCGCGTACCCCTCGATCGTTGGCTCAGGACCCAACAGCTGCATTCTGCACCATGTCGAGAACAACCGGCGCATGGAGGACGGCGACCTCGTGTTGATCGACGCCGGCTGCGAACTGGACCATTACGCGGCGGACATCACCCGCACCTTCCCAGTGAATGGCAAGTTCAGCGGCGAGCAGGCAGCCATCTATGAAATCGTGCTGGCTGCGCAGCACGCCGCGTTTGAGGCGATCCGCCCCGGCAGCGCTTGGAACGCGGCCCACGACCGAACGGTCGAAGTCATCACGGCGGGCCTTTTGGACCTCGGCCTGTTGCAGGGGGAGCCCAATGAACTCATCGAGCGTGAGGCCTACAAACCCTTCTACATGCACCGTGCCGGCCACTGGCTCGGCATGGATGTGCACGATGTCGGGCGCTACAAGCAGTCCGGTGACTGGCGGACCCTGCAGGCAGGCATGGCGTTGACGGTCGAGCCCGGCATTTACATCGCCGCGCACCTGGAAGGCATCGACCCCCGCTGGCACAACATTGGCGTGCGCATCGAAGACGACGTAATCGTCAATGGTTCCGGCCACGACATCATCACGGAAAACGCCCCCAAAACCATCGACGACATCGAACACTGGATGGCCAGCGCCCGGTGAGCGCCAATCCAGACTTGGTCATCGTTGGGGGTGGGCTGGTCGGCGCCAGCCTGGCGGTGGCGTTGCGCGAACGTTGCCCGGACCTGGACCTATTGGTGCTGGAGCGGTTCGCGCCACCCAGCGAACAGCTTTCAGCCAGCCCGAGTTTCGATGGCCGCGCCACCGCGCTCTCCTACGGCAGCCGCCTCATCTACGACCAGCTGGGTCTCTGGCCCGCCTTGGCCGACACCGTCGCACCCATCCGTGAGATTCACGTCAGCAGCCAGGGACAGTTGGGCGCCACACGGCTTGATTCCTCGGCAGCCGGCACCGATGCCTTGGGGTATGTGGTGGAAAACCGCGTTCTCGGCCAAGCCCTGTGGGCGCGAATGCGCGCCCTTGCAATCCCCCACTGGGCCCCGTCAGAGGTCGAAGAGCTGCGCCCGCAGAATGGGCGCATGGCGCTGCGAGTGTGCAGCACTGGAGAAGAACCCCAAACCCTGCATGCCCAACTGGTGGTGCTGGCCGACGGGGGTCGTTCGACACTGGCCAGCTCACTGGGAATCGGGCTCACCCGGCACGGCTATCGGCAGTCGGCGCTGGTCACCACTGTCAAAGCCCGCCGCGCCCCCACCGCCACCGCGTTCGAGCGTTTTACGCCCCGCGGCCCAATCGCCCTGCTGCCCCTTTCCCGGGGGCGGACTGCCCTGGTCTGGACCTTGCCGGACGACCAGCTGCGCGCACACCTGGACTGCGATGACACCGAATTCCTGGAACGCTTGCAGCGTCAGGTCGGGCCTCGCCTCGGCGAGTTCGAGCGCGTTGGCGAGCGGTCGCACTACCCGCTGGCCCGCGTCCAAGCAAATGAACAGGTGCGCTCGAGCCTGGTACTGCTCGGCAACTCTGCCCACAGCCTGCATCCGGTTGCCGGCCAGAGTTTCAATCTGGCCCTGCGCGACGTGGTGGCACTGACCGAGACCCTGGGCCTACAGTGGGATGCGCGCCGCCCCCTCGGGGCGCTGGACGTGCTGCAGACCTACGCGGCGAACCGCGCCCTCGACCAAACCCGCATCGCCACACTCAGCCATGTCCTGCCACAACTGTTCGCGGACCAACCGCTGCCCATGCGGTGGGCCCGTGCCATGGGGCTTGGGGCGTTGGAATTTCTGCCCACGGCCCAACGGGGCTTTGCACGCTGGACCATGGGCCTGTCGCCGTTTTGCTCCCCACCCCGGCACTTTGACGCGGCCACGCATGGACAGGGGGCCCAATGACTCAGCCGGACGTCACCATCGTTGGTGGGGGGTTGGTCGGGTTGAGCCTGGCCGCGCTGCTGCGCGAGAGCGGTTTGCACATTGCCCTCTTGGAGTCGGACACGCTGCCACGCTGGCCTGCTCCACTCGGTGACCGGCCGTTCGCGCCCCGAGTCAGCGCACTGAGCCCGGCATCCCAGCGGATCCTGCACCGCTGCGGGGCCTGGGAAGGGATCACCGCGCGGCGCGCCACCCCCTATCGGCACATGCACGTCTGGGACGGTGAGGGCACCGGCAGCATCCACTTCAGCGCAGCCGAGCTGAGGGTGCACGAGCTCGGCCACATCGTCGAGAACGATGTGGTGCGCAGCGCGCTCACCCGGTGCATCGAGTCCGCGCCAAACATTCAGGTCATTGAAGGAGCTCGCCTGGACCGCGCTGCGCCTGAAGCCAGAGGCCTTCGCTTGCACCTGACCGGCGCCAAGTCGCTCTCCACGCAACTGCTGGTGGGGGCCGACGGGGCCCGCTCTCGGGTACGCGACCTTGCAGGCATGCGGATCCGTCAGTGGTCCTACGGCCAGCGCGCCATCGTGACCACAGTGCGCACCGACGAACCCCATTCCGAAACCGCCTGGCAGCGGTTCGAGGCTGGCGCTCCCCTCGCCCTGCTGCCCCTGACCGCTGCCTCCGGCGACGACCATTTCGCCTCCGTTGTCTGGTCCCTACCAGACAACCGTGCGGACGCGGCCTTGGCGCTTGGCGACGATGAATTCGACCAAAGCCTGAGCGGCGCATTCGAGTACCGACTTGGACGCATCAGAGCCGTGGATCGGCGCTACAGCTTTCCGCTTCAGCAGTGCCATGCCCTGCGCTACGTGGTGCCGCGAGTGGCGCTCATTGGTGATGCCGCGCACAGCATTCACCCGTTGGCCGGACAGGGGGTCAACCTTGGGTTGTTGGACGCAGCGGTGCTGGCGGAAGAAATCTTGCAAGGCCAAGCCCGCGGCTTGGCACCCGGCGCGCTGGCTGCACTGCAGCGCTACCAGCGGCGTCGCCAAAGCCACAACCTGAGTTTGATGGCCGCGATGGAAGGGCTGTATCGGACCTTTGGTCTGGAGTCCTTGCCGCTGCAGTGGTTGCGCAACCGCGGGCTCGATCTGGTGGACCAGTGGAGCCCGTTGAAAAACTGGCTGAGCGCCCAAGCCACTGGCCTGCAGCCGCCAGCGATGGGCGGATCAACCAAGATCGCACACCAGGACCCTTGATGGATTTTTGCACACCCCTTTACTCGACCCATGTGGCCCTCGGGGGCAAGCTGGTGGACTTTCACGGTTGGCAGCTCCCTGTCCACTACGGCTCCCAATTGGAGGAGCACCGCGCCACGCGATCCCGGGCCGGGATGTTCGATGTTTCCCACATGACGGTGCTCGACCTCTCTGGCGCGGGCAGCAAAACCCTGCTGGAACGGGTCGTCGCGAATGACGTCAACCGACTGGCTGCGGACGGGGATGCCCTCTACGGACTCGCCCTGAACCACGAAGGCGGGATCCTCGACGACCTGGTGGTGTACCGCCTTGCCGGGGGATACCGGGTGATCGCAAACTGCGCAACCCGCACCACCATGCTCGCCTGGTTTGCCAAACACGCCGGGAACACGGTCAACATCCACGAGCGACAAGACCTCGCCATGATTGCAGTCCAGGGCCCTGAAGCGGTGGCGCACCTGTGCACGCAACTGCCTTCCGCCGATGCCCAGGCGGTCGCCGCCCTGGGGCCGTTCAAGAGCACCACAACCTCAGCGGGGTTCATCGCCCGCACGGGCTACACGGGGGAAGACGGCTGCGAAATTCTACTGCCGAACGAGGCCGCTGCCGACCTGTGGAGTGCATTGGTTCGGGCCGGCGTCACCCCAGCAGGCTTGGGCGCGCGGGACAGCCTGCGGCTTGAGGCCGGCCTGAACCTGTACGGGCAAGACATGGATGCAACCACCCACCCGTTTGAGTCCAACCTCGGCTGGACAGTTGCCCTGGAACCTCGAGCCCGCGAGTTCATTGGCCGCAGCGCCGTCCAAGCGGTGAT
>DHQM01000144.1:35050-44049 GCA_002408105.1 Gammaproteobacteria bacterium UBA5338
TAAGCGGTGATCGAGCGCGGCACCGCGCGGCTCTTGCGGGGCCTGGTATTGGAGGGCAAAGGGGTACTGCGCCGTGGGCAGTTGGTAAAGACCCCCGCGGGCGATGGCCTGATCACGAGCGGCGGCTATTCACCACAGCTAAAACGTTCGATCGGTTTGGCGCGACTGCCAGCAGCGACTGACCTCAACACAGCGATCCAAGTCGAGATCCGCAGCCAACTCCAGCAGGCGCGGGTGGTGCGTCCGCGCTTCGTCCGCCGCGGGAAGGCGCTGGTCGAGTAGACTCGCGCCGCAACCACTGCATTGCCTGACCCGTTTACCGCCATTTGGAGCCTCCCCATGAGCCAACTGCCTGACGACATCAAATACCTCAACACCCATGAATGGGCCCGCCTCGAAGACGACGGCGAGGTCAGTGTCGGCATCACCGACTTTGCCCAGCAGGAACTCGGCGACGTGGTCTATGTCGAGCTGCCCGAGGCCGGAACCGAGGTCAAGGCGGGTGACGAAGTCGCCGTGGTGGAGTCAGTCAAGGCCGCATCCGACATTTACGCCCCGGTCACAGGAGTGGTCACCGCAGTGAACTCGGACCTAGATACGGCCCCCGAGTGGGTCAACAACGACCCCTACGGACGCGGTTATTTTTTCCGCATCGCACCGCGGGATGCCGCCGAGCTGGACGAGCTGCTCGACGCTGAGGCCTACGCCGAATCCATCGAAGGCTGAGCGCTGGCCATGCCGTTCATTCCCCACACCGAAGCCGAGGTCGGGCAGATGCTCGCCCGAATCGACGCGCCGTCGGTGGCGGCGCTGTTCGAGGAAATCCCCAGTGAACTGCGCGCAGCCCCACTCGATTTGCACGATGGCCTTAACGAAATGGACATGCTGCGCTGGATGGGGGCGCAGGCACGCAAGGATGAGGGCACCCTCTGTTTCGCCGGCGCAGGCTGCTACGACCACCACATTCCGGCTGCGGTGTGGGACATCGCAACCCGCGGCGAGTTCATGACCGCTTACACCCCATACCAAGCCGAAGCGAGCCAAGGCACGCTGCAGCTGATTTACGAATACCAGAGCATGATGGCCCATTTGATGGCCATGGACCTGTCGAATGCCTCTCTGTACGACGGCGCCAGCGGTTTGGGTGAAGCCCTGCTGATGGCCGTGCGTGGCAACCGGGGGTCCCGGTCCCGGCGGGTGCTGGTCGCCGACAGCCTGAATCCAAGGTACAGGGGCGCGGCGCAGACCATCGTTGGCCCCCAGCACATCGAGCTGGTCCCCCTCGCACTGGACGCGAGCGGCGTGACCGATACCGAGGTGCTCGCCGAACACGAGGGCCTGGATTTCGCCGCCTTGGTGATTCAACAGCCGAATTACTTTGGCCGACTCGAGTCGGTGCACTCACTCACAGACTGGGCCCACGCGCAGGGGATGCTGGTGATCGCGGTGGTCAACCCGATCGCCGCCGCGGTGCTCGCACCACCTGGCGAGTGGGGAGAAAACGGGGCGGACATTGCTGTCGGCGACGGCCAGCCGTTGGGCATTCCAATGGCTTCGGGCGGCCCATCGTTCGGGTTCATGTGCTGTACCGAGCGGCTCGTTCGGCAGATGCCAGGGCGCCTGATTGGGCGCGCCACCGATGCCCGCGGAACCCCTGGGTACACACTCGTGCTTCAGGCCCGCGAGCAGCACATCCGCAGGTCCAAAGCCACGTCCAACATTTGCACCAACCAGGGGCTGCTGGTCACCGCAGCAACCATCCACATGGCCCTGCTGGGTGCCACCGGCCTCGCCCAGGTCGCGACCGCCTGCCACCATGCCAACAACCAGCTGCTCAGGCATCTGACCGCCATCCCGGGCGTTCAAGTGCGCTTTGACGGACCGCACTTCCACGAAGCCGCCGTGCGCCTGCCGGTGGACCCGGCCACCGTGCTCACGCAACTGGCGGCCGAGGGCATCCTCGGCGGTGTGCCGCTTGCGCCGGATTACCCTGGGCTCTCTGACTGCCTGCTGGTATGCGCCACTGAAATGCGCACCGACGCCGACATGGCACGCTTCGCCGGCGCACTCGCGCGCACCCTAACCGCCCCACCCCGGTGCCAGGCCGGAGCTTGAGCCATGTCCAAACTGATTTTCGAACTCAGCACCGAGGGCCGCGGCGCGCGCGCCCAGTGGCCTCAGACACCCGCCGAAGCACTTGACGACCTGCCGGGCGAATTGCGCCGCCGCACCCCCCCTGCGCTTCCCCACCTGTCGGAGTTGCAGGTCGTGCGCCACTACACACGGCTGTCGCAGCGCAATTTCTCCATCGACACGCACTTTTACCCCTTGGGCTCGTGCACCATGAAGTACAACCCCAGAGGGGCGCACCGCGCGGCGTCGCAACCGGGTTTTTTGCAGCGCCACCCGTTGGCACCGCCCGCGCTGAGCCAGGGGGTTCTCGGCTGCCTGCACCGACTGCAGGCCATCCTGGAAGAAGTGACCGGAATGCGCGGCGTTTCCCTCGCACCGATGGCCGGCGCCCAGGGCGAGTTCGCCGGCATTGCCATGATCCGTGCCTACCACGAAGCCCGTGGCGACCACGAACGCAAGGAGATTCTGATCCCCACCGCCGCCCATGGCACCAACCCAGCCACCGCCAGCATGTGCGGCTACCGTGTGCGGGAAATCCCAGTGACCAGCGGCGGCGATGTAGACCTGGAAGCCCTGCAGCAGGCCGTTGGCCCCCACACCGCTGGCCTGATGATGACCAACCCCTCGACCTGCGGTGTGTTCGAAACCCAGATCCGCGCCATCGCCGACACCATTCACGGCGCGGGCGGGCTGCTGTACTACGACGGCGCCAACCTAAACGCCATCCTAGGCAAGGTGCGACCCGGGGACATGGGGTTCGACGTGATTCACATGAACCTGCACAAGACCTTTGCCACCCCCCATGGAGGTGGTGGGCCAGGGGCGGGACCTGTGGGGGTGAACGAGCGGCTGTTGCCGTTCTTGCCACGGCCTTTGGTGGTGGAGGACCGCACGGCAGATGACGGTCTGCACTACCGCTGGGCGGACAAGGCCGAATCCCCACACAGCATCGGAACCCTGTCGGCATTTGGCGGCAACATCGGCATATTGCTGCGCGCTCTGGCCTACGCACTGTTGCTTGGGCGCGACGGGCTGTTGCGCGTGGCCGAGTACGCGACGCTCAACGCCAACTACCTGGCCCGGGCGCTGGAAGACGCCGGGTTTCAACTGGCCTTCCCCCAGCGCCGTGCGAGCCACGAGTTCATCATCACCCTGCAACGCGAAGCGCGCGAATGGGGGGTTGGGGCGACCGACTTCGCCAAACGGCTTCTGGACCATGGCGTCCATGCCCCGACGGTCCACTTCCCACTGCTAATCCCCGAGTGTCTCCTGATCGAGCCGACCGAAACCGAAGACCTCGCGACCCTGGATGCATTCGTTGCGGCCATGCAGGCAACCCGGCGTGAAGCCGAAGCACACCCGGACCGTTTGCACCAGGCGCCCCACACCATGCCCATCGGGCGCCTCGACGAAGTCAGCGCGGCCCGAAACCCCGACCTGGTATGGCGTGGCGACCCACCAATGGCCTAACCCCTCTGTCGACAAAGGCCCCGTGGCGGCCCTCCAGAGGGCCCTACGAATGCTCAGGCAATCCACAGCACCAGTGCGACCACCGCCCCGGTGAGCGAGTACCCGAGGGCTGCATAGAGCCCGTCCCCGGCCAGCAATCCGAAGGCGATGAGCGCGATCGCAACCGCACCGAGCGACGTAAACATCGGCAACAGCTCCAATACCGGCCAAGAAACGGGAATCAACCCGCAGCACAGCCAGGAGACGGTCCCGCCCGGTCCACGGACCAGCGCCTGCAGGCGCGGATGGGAGTGGCGGTCAACCCAGCCGCAGGGACGGCGCAACCAGTGGATGCCATTGAGGTACCGCTCGTGAGAGATCTTGCGGCGCAGCAGGACCCCTGGAAACCACAGGTGGTCACGCCGCGCCAGCGCCTGGGCAGCAATCACCAAAAGCACCGCAGCCGCGACCGTCGGCACCCCAGGAACCCCCGAGATCGGCGAAATCAGAAGCACCGCAACCGCGAGAACAACCGGAGTGAAGCTGCGTCCACCCACGGCCTGCAGGATGTCGCCCAGGGCCACCTCGCCGTCCTCATCGCCGGCTTCGCTCAGAGCATCCAGCAGCGCATCAAGGCTTTCCGGCGCATCGTCTGAGCTGTCTCGCCGTTCGGACATGCAGGCACCCCAGCGCTCAGACCGAGGCCGCGGGGCTGGAGAAGCTCGCCGCATCGCCACCGCGCAGGCTGCAGATGGGCCACCCCGCCCCGTCCGCATGTTGGCGCAGGCGCTCATCGGGATCTACCGCAACAGGCCGGTCCACCAGCCCCAGCAAGGGCAGGTCGTTGTGGGAGTCACTGTAAAACGAAGCCCCGTCCAGGCTCATCCGCTGCGCCTCGGACCAGGCCCGCAATCGGACCACCTTGCCACCCTGGTAGCAGGGCTCTCCCGCAATTTCCCCGGTGTAGCCACCATCTGCCTCTTCCGGGTCGGTGGCCAGGAGGTGATCAACGGCGAACAACTCGGCGATGGGTTCGGCGATGAAGCGGTTGGTTGCGGTAACGATCAGCAGCGTGTCACCGGCGGCGCGGTGGCGCGCCACCAGATCAAGCGCCGCTGGAAGCACCAGCGGACGAATGCAGGCCTCGACGAATTCGGCGCGCAGGCTTTGTGCCCGCTCCATTCCCATCGCCACAATGGGCTCGAGCACGAAGCGCTGGTAGGCATAGATATCGAGCCTGCCCGCCTGATAGGCGGCGTAGAAGGCGTCGTTAGCACTGCGGTAGCGGGCGACATCGACCACCCCTCGAGAGACCAAAAATTCGCCCCACGCATGGTCACTGTCACCTGCGATCAGGGTGTTGTCCAGGTCGAATATGGCGAGTGGCATCCGCTTGAATTCTCCAGCAAAAACAGCCACATTAGCGAGTTATGGAAACCACTTGCAACAGGCCCAAGGCACGAGAAAGACGCCCGCCCCGGCGCAGTGACGCCGAGCTCGATTCCCAGGGTTTTCGCCCCAATGTCGGCATTATCATCGCCAACCCCCGTGGACAACTTTTCTGGGCCCGCCGCCTGGGCCAGCAATCGTGGCAGTTTCCGCAGGGCGGCATCCAGCATGGAGAAAATCCCGAAGAAGCCCTCTATCGTGAGTTGTACGAGGAGGTTGGGCTCGAATCCGGTGACGTGGAGGTCATTGCCTGCACGCGCCGTTGGCTGAGGTACCGGATCCCAGACCGCCTGATTCGCAACCACCGGCAAAAATTCGTTGGGCAAAAGCAAAAGTGGTTCTTGCTGCGGATGCGCGCCGAGGATGCCTCGGTACAGGTCGACCACGGGCCCCGTCCTGAGTTCGACCACTGGCGATGGGTGAGCTACTGGTACCCCTTGAGTCGGGTGGTGGATTTCAAGCGCGAGGTGTACCGCTCGGCCCTGGATGAACTGAGCAGCCCCCTTTGGCAGCACATCCGCACCGAGCAGCGCAGCAACCGCTAGTCGGCGTCCGGCCTGTCATGCTGCACCCCGGATCGACGAAACGTCACCACAAAGCGGCGCGTCCCGCCGGGCACGCCCCAGGCCCCATAGCCTTGCTCCACGAACTCGACCCGTCCGTTGCGGCCAAAGCTGACCACGGTGCTGGCGCGCGTGCCGTAGTCAGCACTGACCAGAAACCCACAGGACTCGATGCGATCGAGGTTGGGCGCGCGGCCCACCCCTGGCGGACCCTCGGGCGCACCGTCGCGCAACAGCTTCAGCAGGCTCGGCATTGACCCGCCCCGCTGCAGGTGCTCGTCCAGCCGGGCCTTGCCGCGCAGGACCTTCGGCCAGGCCACATTCAGGGTGGCGTTGCTTACGCCGTAGACCCCAGGCTCCAGCTGGCGCGGCCCCTCACCCCGGTTGGAGAAGTACCAGAGCGTTTCGGAGTCACCAACGAGCAGGTTAAAGCCAGCGTATTCTTCCGCACGCGCGGCCACCTGCCTCAGATAGCCTTCCGGACCCGTGCAGCCAGCCAAGAAATCCCTGGGCAGGGCGCCGCGGGAGCGCAACCCCGCCGGCCGCGGTTCGGCGCTGCGCACATTGGTAACCGCAGCAAAGCGGCCGCTTGCATCCACCCCCAGCCAGGTTCCACCACCCTGCTGGTCGCGTCCCGCCAGCAGGCGAGGGGACGGGCCCCAAAATCGCGCAGCTTCGGTGGGGCGGGCATAAAATTCATCCCTGTTTGCGGCCACCACCAGCGGTTGCTCGACAGAGCGCTGAACTGCAAACAAGATCAAACACATGGTTACCCCCCGGCTGCGTGCCCGAGTTTAACAAAGGCCCCAGGTTCGGGATAATGGCGCTCCACCGTGGAGCCCCTGGCATGACCCTTGTTCTGTTTCTCGCTGTAGGCGCTGTCGCGGGCCTCCTCGCTGGCCTGTTCGGCATCGGCGGCGGGTTGATCATCGTCCCTACCCTGATCCATGTGTTTCGCCTGCAAGGCCTCAGTGAAGGCCTGTTGACCCACCTGGCGGTGGGCAGTTCCCTCGCCACCATTGTGGTGACATCGATCAGCTCGGTGCGCTCACACCACCGCCACGGCGCCGTGCGCTGGGAGCTGTTTCGCCGCTTCGCACCTGGCCTTTGTGTGGGCGTCTGGCTTGGAGTGCAGACCGCTGGCCGGCTCTCTGGTGCCACGCTGCAAATGCTGATCGGCGTATTTTGCCTCGTCGTGGGCGCACAGATGGTGTTGGCGCTGCAGCCCAAACCCTCACGCCAGCTGCCTGGCACCTTCGGCCTCGCCTCGGTGGGTGGTGGTGTTGGCTACCTATCGGCGCTGTTCGGCATTGGCGGCGGCTCTTTGACTGTACCCTTTCTGAGTTGGTGCAATGTACGGATGCAGCAGGCGGTGGCCACCTCAGCAGCCTGCGGCTTGCCGATCGCCATGATTGGTGCCCTGACCTACCTGCTCGAAGGCTGGGGTCGGACCGGACTGCCAGCGTACAGCAGCGGATTTGTCTACTGGCCGGCGGTGCTGGGCATTGCCCTGACCAGCACCTACTTCGCGCGCCATGGGGCCCGCCTCGCCCACCACCTGTCACCCCCACGACTGAAACAAGCCTTCGGGGTGCTGTTGCTGGCCATCGGTGCACAGTTCATTTTTTGAGGGCCAACAAGTTGCCATCCATGTCATGATCGCCTACCCGCGCATCGACCCAGTCGCGATCAAGCTGGGACCGCTGAAAATCCATTGGTACGGACTCATGTACCTCGGCGGATTCCTGATCGGCTGGTGGCTGGGCCGCCGCCGAGCGCGCCGCACCGACGCACCACTGCAGCCCGATCAGGTTGGAGACCTGCTGTTTTACGTGGCCGCCGGCGTGATCCTCGGCGGGCGCGCGGGTTATGTGCTGCTGTACAACTTCCCGCGTTTTCTAGAAGATCCGCTGTGGCTGTTCGCCGTCTGGGAAGGAGGCATGGCATTTCATGGCGGCTTGATCGGCGTTGCGGTGGCACTGCTGGCGTACGCCCGCAAGTTGGGATGCCGCTGGTTCGACCTCACCGACTTCGTGGCGCCCCTGGTGCCTCCAGGGCTTGGCCTCGGCCGCATCGGCAATTTCATCGGCGGGGAGCTCTGGGGACGCGAAACCTCGGCCCCCTGGGGGATGGTGTTCCCCACGGACCCCGAGCAACTGGTGCGCCACCCCTCTCAGCTCTACCAAGCGGCGCTTGAAGGCGTGTTGCTGTTCGCGGTGCTGTGGTGGTTCTCCGCCAAGCCGCGGCCGCGCATGGCGGTCTCAGGGGCGCTCCTGCTGGGCTACGGGCTTCAGCGCCTGCTGGTGGAACTGTTTCGCCAGCCCGACGCCCACATTGGGTTTGACCTGTTTGGGTCCATCACCCGTGGGCAGTTGCTTTCCACCCCCATGGTCCTTGCCGGCATCTTGCTTGTGGTGCTGGCATACCGGAATCACCACCGCACCGCAGCCTAGGCCCCACCATGCGCCAATACCTGGATTTGCTTGAGGACATCCTCAGGAACGGCACCCTAAAAGAAGACCGCACTGGCACTGGCACCCGTTCAGTGTTCGGCCGCCAGCTGCGGTTTGACCTCGGCGCTGGCTTTCCGTTGCTGACAACCAAAAAGCTGCACCTGCGCTCCATCATTCACGAGTTGCTGTGGTTCTTAAGTGGCGACAGCAACACCGCCTATTTGCACGCCAACAACGTGAGCATCTGGGACGAATGGGCCGATTCGAACGGCGACCTTGGGCCAATCTACGGCACGCAGTGGCGTGCCTGGCCCAAGGCCGATGGCTCCACCATCGATCAGTTGAGCCAAGTTTTGGAGTCTCTTCGCCGCACCCCGGATTCGAGGCGCATGGTCGTGAGCGCATGGAATGTCGGAGCGCTGAGCGAAATGGCGCTGCCTCCCTGCCATTTGCTGTTTCAGTTCTACGTGGCAGATGGCCGACTATCGTGCCAGCTCTATCAGCGCAGTTGCGATACGTTCCTCGGCGTCCCTTTCAACATTGCCAGCTACGCGCTGCTCACCCACATGGTGGCCCAGCAAACCGGCCTTGAAGTGGGGGATTTCGTCTGGACCGGTGGCGACGTCCACCTCTACCTCAATCACATCGATCAAGCCCGTCAGCAGCTGGCACGCGAGCCGCGGGCACTGCCCCGTTTGCGGCTGCACCGGCGCCCGCCAAGCTTGTTCGATTACCGCTTTGAGGATTTCGAAATACTCGATTACGAGCCCCACCCGCACATTGCGGCGCCCGTTGCCGTCTGAGCCCGCCACCCCTCGCGCCAGGCGCTTCCTCGGTGTGCCCGGGAGGCTGGGCCTCAGGAGCCTCTGGGTTGGCAATCGGTATTGGAGCGCTGCCACGACGGTGGCAAGCGGAACATGGTGGGCCCACCAGGACTCGAACCTGGGACCAA
>DHQM01000138.1:0-17117 GCA_002408105.1 Gammaproteobacteria bacterium UBA5338
ACTGCAATGATGTCGAAGCGGCAGGGGGTGTCCGCGGCGGGCGTGCGCCATTCGGTGCTCAAAAAATGTTGGGCTGCCGCGATCAGCCGACGTTGCTTGGGCCGGTTCACCGTCTCAGCGGCGTCGCCATGCGCGGCGTTGGTGCGATAGCGGACTTCGACGAACACAAGGCAGCCGGAATCCAGGCAGATCAAATCGATTTCACCGTGGCGGCACCGGTGATTGCGCTTGACCACGCCCAAGCCTTTGTCGATCAGGTAGCGGGCGGCGGCCTGCTCGGCGCGGGCGCCAGTCGACCGGTCCCAGGTGAACAGGGTGCGCCGGCTCATGGCGAGGGGGGCCTGCCGTCGGGCACCAGCCGGCCGCTACGAAAACGGGCAGGTGTTGGGGTGCGCACCACCCGCTGTTGCTGTATGCGCAGCCGCCCTGTTGCACCCGGGAAGCTCGCCGTTTCCACGCTCAAGGCTTCGAGTCGACCCAGCAGGGCCCAGGCGTCGCGGCCGAACAGAAGCAACCGCGGCTGTTGGCGATAGAGCTCGGGCCATGTGCTGGCCAATTCGAGTGCCCCTGGGTGGTTGTTCACCATCCAGGGCAGATCATTGAGCCGCACCCCGTTGAGGTCCCGGTCTTTGTCGGGGTCGGGGTGCCCTTCGTACAGGCTGGGCAGGCCATAGACCGGGAGGTCTCCGGCAAAATGAAACTTCAACAGGGGCACAAGGAGTCGGCCTTGTTCGGCATCGGCGGCGATAAATACCGCGTCCAGGTCCTGCCGCCTCCGGGGCTGTGCCTCGACCCCTACGCCGAGCACGCGGCCGAGTGCGCGCCCACGCTCACGGCTTGCGGTGACACCCAGCACCCGGGCAACGGCGTCGCTATAGGAGGGCTCGGCGGTGTAGAAATTGGTGGCAATCAAGTCGCAGCCATGGGCCTGACAGCTTTGCTCCAGCCGTGCGATGACGCGGTCCCCCCAGGCGGAACTGGGTGCCACCGCCACGATGTTGCGGTGCCCGTCACGGGCCATCAGCTCGGCGCTGACGTCGACACTGTCTTCGACCGCCAAACCGAATTGCACCATATTGGCCGGTGCACGCTGGGTTTCAGGCAGGTAGTTCAGCCCCAGGATCGGCGAGTCGGGGGGCACTGCGGCCAGGGCGCTGAGGTGGGTCTTCTCCAGTGGGCCGACAAGCAGGTCGTGCTCTTGGAATGCTCCGGCTGGCAGGTGCCGCCAATCCAGGGTGTTGGTGTCGATGACGGTGATCCGCTCAACCAGCGTAGGGCTGTCCTCCAACGCCTCATAGTATCCGGTCAGGAAGCCGGCCAACACGGCCTGGCCGACGCGCTCCAGTGGGCCGGAGAGCGGCAGCAGCAGGGCGACGCGCCGCGCCGGCCTGTCGAGTTGCTGTAAAATGGCTGCGAGTTCGGAAGGCCAGGGGTCGTTTCCAGGATGGCTCGGCCAACGTTCTTGCCAGCCTTGCACCGCTGCCAAATGCTGTGGCCATTGGTAAGGCGGGTCGATCGCGACCAGCGCCAGTTCAACCCAGCCCCGCCAGTCACCCGTGGCGCGCGGTCGCGCCTGGTGTAGCTCGGTGGCCGATGCCCGGGTGATCTGCCCCCAAAGCCTGATTCGATTCGGCTGCTGTTCAGCTGTGCTGAGCAGTGGGTCCAGGAGCGCGAGGGTCTGTGCTGCGGCCAAGTGGAGCCGCTGTGCGGCCTGGAGTCTGGCGGTCACCTGCAGCAGGCGGATTTCGAGGGGCAGGTCGTCGATCCCGTCAAAGCCTGCACGTGGATCCTCCAGCCACTGCGCCGCCAGTCCAGGCGCCTGCTGTGCCAGAGCCAATTCGGCGCCCAAAAGGGCGCGCAGGGGCCGGAGCCCTTTGGGCGTGGTGTCGAGTTGCAACGGCTCCAGCGCGGATTGGGCTTTGTGCAATTCGCCAGCGGCAAGCCATTCAGCGGCGGCGGCCAAGCGCAGCCGTTCCCGTTCGGGGGAAGGCGCGCGGTCGGCGGCATCCAGCAGCTCCCGGGCGGTCGGCATGGGGCCTCCGGGAAGCGGGTCGGATGGCGGGAGAGGTCCCGGCTTTTCCGGCGGCGCGCAGCCCTGTAGGGTCAGGCCTGCAGCAAGCACCAACAGAAGCCCCAGCCACCGAAGGCGGCGCTGGTGGCGGCGGAAACAATCAACGGCGGCAGGGTACGGCATGAGTGAGTCGATTGGGGTGGGTGCGGCGCCGGTGCTGGCGCCTGGACTCTATGTCGTTGCGACGCCGATCGGAAACCTTGGAGACATCAGCCCTCGAGCTGTTGGGGTGCTGCGAGCGGCCTCACAAATCGCCGCAGAGGATAGCAGACATACCCGCAAGCTACTAAGCCACTTGGGGATTCGTGCGTCGGTCACGGTGTACAACGACCACAGCGTACCGGCGGTGCGGACCGCCTTGTTGGAGCGGGTGCTCGCCGGAGCGGCGATCGCGCTGGTCAGTGACGCGGGCACCCCCTTGATTGCCGATCCGGGCTATCGACTGGTCCGCGAAGCCCATGCGTTGGGGATCGCGGTGGTGCCAGTGCCGGGCCCCAGCGCGCTGATCGGCGCGCTGTCGGTGAGTGGCCAGCCCACCGATCAGTTCTGTTTCGAAGGGTTTCTGCCTGCCAAACCGGCGGCCCGCGCGGCCCGCCTGCAGCGCCTGGCGAGGGAGCCGCGCACCCTGATTTTTTTTGAAGCTCCTCACCGGCTGGCTGCCTCCCTCACCGCCATGGCCGAGGCCTTTGGCGCTGACCGCAGTGCCACCGTCTCGCGCGAGCTCACCAAGCGCCACGAACGGGTGTGGCAGGCGCCGCTTGGTGAACTGGCGCAGGCCTATGCGGTAGGCGACGACCTTGCCAAAGGTGAAATCGTGCTCGTGGTCGATGGCGCCCCAAGCGGTGGCCAGGCAGCGGACGATGTCGAAGCGCTCCGGGTGCTGCAAGCGTGCATGCAGGAGTTGCCGCTCGCGCGGGCGGCCCGGCTGGCGCATCGGCTGACCGGGGTCGACCGCAAACGGTTGTACCAGTGGGGGTTGGAACAGGGCCCGTGTGCGGTGGAATCCGCTGAGTGGAACCACTGACCTCTTGAGCTTGGTCTCCAGCGCCAGTAAGGTGCAGCCGCGGAGTCGGCCAGGCAATCGCTCCATCGACGCTGCTGGCGGCGTATGGGGAGGAAAGTCCGGGCTCCATAGGGCAGGGTGCCAGGTAACGCCTGGGGGGCGCGAGCCTACGGAAAGTGCAACAGAAAAGATACCGCCGGTGGTTCGCTGCCGGTAAGGGTGAAATGGTGCGGTAAGAGCGCACCGCAAAGGTGGCAACACCTTTGGCACGGCAAACCCCACCCGGAGCAAGACCAAATAGGGATCCATTCGCGTGGCCCGCGCGGGATCCGGGTAGGTCGCTTGAGGCGCGGAGTGATCGGCGTCCCAGATGAATGATTGTCCTCGACAGAACCCGGCTTATCGGCCGACTCCGCCTTCCCCATTCTGAGTGTGCACCGGACCTGGCCCTTCCAGGTGCAGTGCATTCCTCTGATCGCACAGACTTCCCGCAACCTCAGCCGCCTGAAAACTTGCTGCCCAGACCCGTTGAGCAGCGCGGTGTCCCCGTGCGCCAGACCCTGGTGTTGCTACAGGGGGAATTTTGGGGTTTCATAGGGTCGCTTGGTGGTGAGATATGGTCTAAAGTGGTCTAAAAGGGTCGGGGGCGCGCCGTTGCGCAGGGGCGAGTGGTGTTTCGCGGAATTACCAACATCAGCCTGGACGACAAGGGGCGCATCGGCATTCCGTCCCGCTACCGCGATATCGTTCGTGGTTTGTGCGAAGGCAATGTGGTTCTGACCATTGACCCGCATCAGCCTTGCCTACAGATGTTTCCGCTCCCGGATTGGGAGAAACTGCAAGAAAAACTATTGAATTTGCCTCCGCTGCAGCCCGGCAACCGCCGTCTGCAGCGCTTGCTGTTGGGCCATGCCTCCGACCAGAAGATGGATGGCAATGGCCGCGTCTCGGTCGCGCCGATTCTGCGTGACTACGCAAAGATCGAGAAAGGGGTGACCCTATTGGGACAGGGCCGCTGGTTCGAGCTGTGGTCTGACAGCGTGTGGGAGGCCCAGTGTACCCGCTGGATTGAAGAGGAACGTGCCTCTGACGAGGGCATGTCCGAAGCCTTGCAGGCATTCACTTATTAAGGGCGATCCGGGTTTGCGTTTTGGTCCGTGTTCATCAAACCGTGCTGCTTCAGGAGGCCGTAGACGCCTGCTGCCAGGATCTGTCTGGGCGTTACGTCGATGCGACCTACGGACGCGGCGGCCACAGTGCGGCCATTTTGGCGCGTTTGAGCCCCGATGGGCGGCTGCTTGCCATCGACCGAGATCCCGAGGCAGTCGCTGCGCCGCTGGTCGGCGATTCCCGGTTTCATCTGGTGCATGGCGCGTTCGGCGACCTCGCGAGCCATGTGCAGGCCCACTGGGGTGTCGGCCGGCTGTCAGGGGTGTTGTTCGATTTGGGGGTGTCGTCTCCCCATCTGGATTGCCCAGAGCGGGGCTTCAGCTTTCAGCACGATGGTCCGTTGGACATGCGCATGGATCCAACGACGGGCGTCAGCGCTGCACAGTGGCTCGCCGAGGTCGACGAAGCCGAGTTGGCGCGTGTGCTGTGGGAGTATGGCGAAGAACGGCACTCGAGGCGCATTGCTCGGGCCCTGATCGCTGCGCGTGCCGAGAGGCCACTGAACACCACGGCGCAGCTGGCCGAACAGGTAAGCCGAGCGCACCCGCGTTGGCCACGCAAACGCCATCCCGCCACGCAAACGTTTCAAGCCATTCGCATGCACATCAACGACGAACTCGGCCAACTGCGTCTGGGGCTGGAGCAGGCCGAAGCACTGCTTGCTCCCGGCGGCCACCTGGTGGTGATCAGCTTCCATTCATTGGAGGACCGTCTGGTCAAGCAATTCATGCGGGCCCACTCCGAACCTGCTCGCGGGCCGCGCGGTCTACCGCCTCCGCCGGGTGCTCCAGAGCCGACGCTGCAGGTCGTGCAGCGTGCAAGCAGGCCAAGCGCCGCAGAGGTAGAGGCCAATCCGCGCGCGCGCTCGGCGGTCATGCGGGTAGCGGCGAAACGATGAGCCAGATTCTTCGGACCGAACAGGGAGCATGCTGGTGCGGTTGTCCACCCAATTGACACTGCTGGCTGTGCTGGTTTCGCTGGCTTTGTCAACGGCCGTCGGTCGGGTGCTCAGCGCGGACGCAAACCGCCGCGCGTATGCAGAGTTGCGGACGTTGGAGCGTGACCGCGACGCCCTTCAGACGAATTGGCGAAAACTGCTGTTGGAAGAAGGCATGTTGAGCACGCCAGACCGGGTCAAGCGCATCGCGAACGAACAGTTGCACCTGCGCAGCCCGGTGCCTGCTGACGTGCATTGGGTGGTGCAGTGAGTGCCCGCCGCGCACAGCCGGCTCGGCCGGTGCCAGTCTGGCGCCTGGCCGTCGCGCTCACGGTGTTCGCCGCAGCTGCCGGCGCGGTGGCGGTTCGATTGGTTGATCTGCAAGTGGTCAACCGTGACTTCTATCAGCGTCACGGCGACGCCCGGGCCCTGCGTACGCAGACAATCGCAGCCCATCGAGGAATCATCTCCGACCGCCACGGTGCTCCGCTGGCGGTGTCGGTGCCCATGGTATCGGTCTGGGCGCATCCGCCAACTTTAGCGCAAGCGAGTGCCGATTGGGCCACATTGGGGGCTTCGCTGGGCGTCTCCGCGGACCGGCTTGCGCAGCGGGTCGCCCGGGCCGCCGACACAGGCAAGGAGTTTGTGTACCTCGGGCGCCACCTGACCCCGGAGCAGGCGTCCGCTGTACAGGCGCTGCGGCTGGATGGGCTGTACGAGACCACGGAGTACCGGCGCTTTTATCCGGACGGTGAAGTGACCGGCCACCTGCTCGGCTTTACCAACATCGACGATCAGGGCCTCGAAGGTCTAGAGCTGGCCTACGATGGCCATTTGCAGGGCGTACCCGGGAAAAAATGGGTGCTGCGAAGCCGCACCGGCGAGACCATTCGCGAGCTGCACCAGGCAGCGGCATCGCCTGGCGGAGACTTGCGGCTGACCCTGGACGCACGTGTTCAGTCGATGGCGTACCGTGAACTCAAGGCGGTGGTGCGGGCCACCGGTGCACGCGGTGGCTCCGCCGTGGTGCTGAAGGCGGGAACGGCCGACGTGCTGGCTCTGGTCAATCAGCCGGCCTTCAATCCCAACAACCGCGAGACTATGCAGCCCCAGAATGTGAGAAACCGCGCCGTTACTGACCTCATTGAACCGGGGTCGACGCTGAAACCCTTCAGCATTGCAGCGGCGCTTGAGTCAGGCGCATACCGTCCCGATTCCAAAGTGGACACTGCCCCGGGTTTGATCCGGGTTGGTGCAAAGACGTTTCGTGACTACCGCAACTACCAGCAACTTGATTTGGCTGGCATTTTGGCCAAGTCCAGCAACGTGGGCGTGGTCCGCGTGGCCCTGTCCCTGGAGCCCGGCGAAGTGCGCAGTGTGCTCCAGCGGGTTGGATTCGGTCGCCCGGTTGGCAGCGGCATGCCGGGCGAGGCGGGTGGCTTCCTGCCGCCGGAAGGCACAGAGGATCCGATCGCGCGGGCCACCATGGCCTTTGGCTACGGCGTATCAGTGACGCCGCTGCAACTGGCGCTTGCATACAACGTGTTGGCGAGTGAAGGGCAGCTTGCGGTGCCTCGGGTGGTGGCCGATGAGCCGATCATTCGTGAGCAGGTCCTGGCCCCTGAGGTGGCCAATGCCGTGGCGCAGATGCTCGAAACCGTGGTGGCGCATGGCACAGCAACCGGGGCGCAGGTGCCAGGCTACCGCGTGGCCGGCAAGACAGGAACGGCCCACATCAGCGGCGAAGGTGGCTACCAAAACAGCCAGTACCGGGCCGTGTTCGCGGGTTTTTTGCCGGCTTCGAGCCCCGAGGTGGTCATTGCGGTCGTGGTGGACCAACCGCAGGGAGAACGCTATTCGGGCGGTGCCGTCGCCGCACCGCTGTTCGCCCGGATCGCCGGAGGCACCATGCGGCTGTTGGGGGTTCCAGCGGACGCGGCCCCACCCCCTTCAGGAGAGCGGGCTTCGCTGTGGGCGACCAGGGGGCGGCAGTGAGCCGCGCTCGTGCAACCAGCCTTGGCGCATTGTTGGGGGCAGACTGCCCTCACCCAGTGCGTGGCCTGGTGGTCACTGGGCTCGGTATGGACAGCCGCTCCATTGACCCCGGCGACTTGTTTGTGGCGTTGCCTGGTCTGTCGACATCGGGCGTGGACTTCATTCGCGACGCCGCCAAGGCCGGTGCGGTCGCGGCGCTGATCAACCGTGGTGCGGTGGCTGCCACGCCCCTGGCGATTCCAGTCATTGAAGTCAAAGACCTGCAGGACCGGGTCGGCGAGTTGGCAGACCGGTTTTTCGGCAAGCCTTCCAAGCACCTGGAGGTGTACGCGGTAACGGGCACCAACGGCAAAACTTCCTCGGTGCAGTTTCTGGCTGGGTTGCTGGAGGCCATGGACACGCCCGTGGGAACCATTGGAACCTTGGGTGTGGGCATGTCGCAGCAGTTGCGGCCGGGCTCCATGACGACGCCCAATGTGATCGATGTGCACCGCGCGCTCGCTGAGCTGCGCGACCAAGGCGCCCGAGTGGTTGCCTTAGAAGCGTCTTCTCACGCGCTGGAACAGGACCGACTCGCAGGTGTGCAGGTTCGTGTTGCCTGGTTCACCAACCTCAGCCGTGATCATCTAGATTACCACCGCACCATGGCTGCCTATGCGCAAAGTAAGCGCCGCCTTCTGGTGCGGCCCGAGCTCGAACTGGTCGCCGTCAATGTCGACGATCCGCAGGGGGCGCAGTGGGTCAAGGAGGGCCACATTGCCGCTCCTCTGGTGACCTACAGCGCCGCTGGCGCCGCTGCCGATTTCCGCTTGCAAGCCACCCTGCTCACAGCTGAGGGCATTGAAAGCGAGGTCGTCAGCCGTTGGGGAGAAGGGATGCTGCGGACTCCGGTCTGCGGAAGGGCGGCGTTGAACAATCTGGTTGGCGTACTGGCGGTGCTCGCTGCCCGTGGGCATCGCCTGTCTCAGCTGCTTGCCGCTGCCGAGCACCTGAGTTCTCCACCGGGTCGGTGCCAGCCCTTGCGTGTTCCCGGAAAAGTCCTGGTGTTGGTGGATTACGCGCACACGCCGGACGGTCTGGAAATGGTCCTGTCTGATCTGCGCCAATGGGTCACAGGACCCATTTGGTGTGTCTTTGGCTGTGGTGGCGACCGGGACCGCGGCAAGCGCCCATTGATGGGCGAGGTGGCCTGTCGGCACGCTGACCAGGTCGTGCTCACCGACGACAACCCCCGCAGCGAGCCTGGGGACGCCATCATTGAGGACATCGTTTCCGGGGTTCCCAGACGCTGTCGTTCACGGCTGAGTATCGAGCGGGACCGCGCAGCCGCGATTCGTTTGGCCATTGCGCAGGCCGACCCGAGTGGCGCGGTTTTGGTCGCAGGAAAGGGTCACGAGTCGTCACAGGAAATCGGCGATCTGCAACTGCCATTCAACGATGTCGAAGTCGCCCAGCGGTGTCTGTTGGGGGAGGCAGTCGCGTGATCGACCGATTCACACTCAGCGAGCTGGCAGCCAGTGCACAAGGGCACCTGATTGGTGGCGACTGCAGGTTTTCGTCGGTCAGCACCGATTCGAGGGCCATGCACCCTGACGCGCTATTCGTGGCACTGCGTGGTGTGCGCTTTGATGGCCACCGGTTTGCGGGGGCCGCCGTTGACGCAGGGGCGGTGGCATTGTTGGTTGATCAGCCGGTGCACGAAGTTCCCACACCCCAGTGCGTGGTCGCCGATACCCGGGCAGCACTGGGTGTGCTGGGCCGACAGAACCGCGAGCGCGCCGTTGCGCGTCGGGTTGGAATCACCGGGAGCTGTGGAAAAACCAGTTGCCGCTCGCTGGTCGCGTCGGTCCTTGCCGAGGCGGGCAAGGTGCTTGCGACCGAAGGCAACTTCAACAACGAAATCGGCGTGCCCCTCACGCTCCTGCGCTTGGAGGCCCAGCACGACTTTGCCGTGCTTGAGCTTGGCGCCAGCGCCCGCGGTGAGATCGCGCGCACCGCGCTGCAGCTGGAGCCGGAAATCGCCGTCATCACCAATGCCGGTTCCGCGCACCTGGAAGGCTTCGGCAGTCATCAGGGGATCGTCGAGGCGAAAGGCGAACTCCTTGATGCCCTGGCTGAACATGGGGTCGCGGTGTTGAATCGAGATGACCTCGCTTTTGATGCGTGGTCTGCCCGTGCCCGGCCGCACCGAGTCATCTCGTTCAGTATGGAACAGGCTGCGGACGTGTATGCCACCGACGTGCGCTTGAACCCTCAAGGAGCCGCGCAGTTCTCTTTGCACCTCGCCGGCGAGGATGCTGAGGTGCGGTTGCAGCTGCTGGGTCGCCATATGGTGAGCAACGCGGTTGCCGCTGCGGCAGTGGGCATGCACTTCGGCCTCTCTCTAGAACAGGTTCGTGCTGGGCTTGAACAGGCGACACCCATGGCCGGTCGGGTGCGACGCCTGCAGGGGCGGCAGGGCGCGGTCGTGATCGACGACAGCTACAACGCCAATCCAGCCTCGGTTCGAGCCGCCATTGAACTGCTGAGTGCGGCACCGGGAACCCGGATTCTCGTCCTCGGCGCGCTTGGTGAGCTTGGTGACAGCACCCTGTCTGCCCTGGAAGAGACGGGGCGGCTGGCGCGCACGCTTGGAATTGAGCATCTGGTCGCGGTGGGCACGGCTGCACCTGCAGGTGCAGCGTTCGGAAAGAACGCTGTACAGGCGATGACGACAGCTGAGGCGGCTGCCCTTGTGCTTGATCTGATGGGCGAGAACACCCAGGTCTTGGTCAAGGGCTCGCGCAGCGCGCGGCTGGACGAAGTGGTCGCCGAACTGGTGGAGGGCGGGGCCTGAATGTTGCTGCTGTTGACGGAATACCTCGCGAAATTCGAGCCCGGATTTCAAGTGTTTCAGTACTTGACGTTAAGGGCCATTCTTGGGGTACTCACCGCCCTGTTGATTTCGCTGTTCGTAGGGCCATGGATGATCGAGCGCCTTACGCTGCTCCAGATTGGGCAGAGCATTCGCAAGGACGGGCCAGAGTCACACCTGAGCAAGGCGGGCACCCCAACCATGGGGGGGGCGCTCATTCTGGTCGCCATTGCAGCAGCATCCTTGCTGTGGAGCGATCTAACCAACCCCTATGTCTGGATTGTGGTTGGGGTGACTTTGCTGTTTGGTGCCATCGGTGCCGTCGATGACTACCGCAAGGTGGCGAAGCGAGACTCCCGCGGTCTGCCTGCACGTTGGAAGTACCTGGCCCAGTCGGTCGTTGGGCTCGCTGCGGCCTGGGCCCTATTCCGGCTCGCGCGCTCGCCCGTGGAAACCGCTTTGTTGATCCCGTTTTTCAAAGAGCTGTTTCTCCCTCTGGGGGCAGGTTACCTGTTGTTGACTTACTTGGTTATCGTCGGCGCCAGCAACGCAGTCAACCTGACCGATGGGCTGGATGGGCTTGCCATCATGCCCACGGTGCTGGTCGGTGGTGCCTTGGGAATTTTTGCCTACCTCACAGGCAATGCGCGGTTTTCTGAGTACCTGTTCATCCCCTACGTCCCCGGCGTGGGTGAAGTGGTTGTGTTTTGTGGGGCGCTGGTTGGCGCAGGTCTTGGATTTCTGTGGTTCAACACCTACCCCGCTCAGGTGTTCATGGGCGACATCGGTGCCCTGGCCCTGGGCGCCGCCCTCGGTTGCATCGCGGTCATCGTCCGGCAGGAAATCGTGCTCTTTATCATGGGTGGTGTGTTCGTGATGGAGACGGTCTCAGTCATTTTGCAAGTGGCTTCTTTCAAGATGACAGGCCGGCGGATCTTTCGCATGGCACCCCTGCACCACCACTATGAACTCAAGGGCTGGCCCGAACCGCGGGTGATAGTGCGGTTTTGGATTATTACCGTGGTACTGGTGCTGATTGGGCTCGCGAGCCTAAAGCTGCGTTGAGGTGACTGTGGACCACACCCCACAAGCTGCCATGCAACCGCGCACACTGGTCGTCGGGCTCGGTGCCACCGGGCTCTCGGTGGTGCGTCACTTGCGGCGTCAGGGAGCCGACTGCGCCATCACGGACACGCGCAGCGTACCGCCAGGCCTTGAA
The DNA here is from genome assembly GCA_002408105.1 of Gammaproteobacteria bacterium UBA5338. Lineage (GTDB taxonomy): Bacteria > Pseudomonadota > Gammaproteobacteria > Pseudomonadales > UBA5862 > UBA5862. Next base: position 11,250 of record DHQM01000138.1, read on the forward strand.
GCTTTGGACCGAGAGTTTCCCGACACACCCCGGTTTTTTGGCCCGCTTGACGCAAAGCGGTTGCTTGCATACGAGCGCCTGGTGTTAAGTCCAGGCGTTGCCCGCTCGGAGCCTGCGATTCAATCGGCCTTGCGGGCCGGGGTCGAGGTCACCGGTGACATCGCCCTGTTTCGCGAGGCCTGGGGCCACCGACCGTTGGTTGGCATTACCGGTTCGAACGGAAAAAGTACGGTCACCACACTGTTGGGTGGGATGTGCGCCGCGTCCGGCACCCGTGTGCTGGTGGGTGGCAACCTCGGTCCACCAGCCTTGGATGCCCTCGCAATGCAGCCCGACGCGCAGGTCGCGGTACTGGAGCTGTCCAGCTTCCAGCTGGAACTGGTGGATGACCTGGGCGCGACCGTGGCACTTCTACTCAACCTGTCCCCAGACCACCTTGACCGTTATCCAGACATCGAAGCGTACCGCGCCGCCAAGGAACGGGTGTTCACGGGCGCGCGCTGCGCAGTGGCCGATGCGGACAACCCCGATTCGTTGCCGCGGACTCTGGAGGTTCCTCGGATCCTGTACCGCTTGTCCCGACCGCTGCCGGACGAAGTCGGTTGCACTGAGGCGATGGGGGCGAACTGGGTCGGCCTCGGACATTGGCACTGGGTGGCACTCAGTGAACTGCCACTCGGTCAGGCCGGAGCCCACAATGTGAAAAACCTGTTGGCCGCCTTTGCTGCCGGCATGGCCCTGGGGTTGGCGCCAGCGGCCATGGTGCGCGGAGCTTCCGCCTTTGCAGGGCTTCCCCATCGTTGCCAGCGTCTTGGTGAGCACCGGGGTGTGCTGTACGTCGATGACTCCAAAGGCACCAACGTGGGTGCAGCTGCGGCTGCAATCGAAGGAATCGCCCAAGGCCGATTTGGCAAGCTGCTGGTGCTATTGGGTGGGACTGGAAAGGGAACCGACTACCGGGATCTGTGCGCTCCGCTGCATCGACATGCCCGGGTGGCAGTGCTCTATGGCGCCGAACGCGCAGCGCTGTTCGAGAGTCTGCGTGGAGCAGTGGAGTGCGTGCTGGTGGACGATCTCGGCCAGGCCGTCCGCGAAGCGGCGAAAAGGGCTCAAGCCGGGGACTGCGTGCTGCTCTCGCCTGCCTGCGCCAGCTTTGATCAGTTCCGCGACTACAGGCATAGGGGTCAGGTATTTCAGAAAGCCGTTGCGGAGATCGCTGCGTGAATGCGACCCGTGCCAGCAGAAATGGCTTTGTTGCACAACCGACAGGCTCGGTGTTCGCGCATGCCCGAGCGAAAGGGGTGGACCTGGTGCTGGCACTCGTTGTGGCGACACTGGCCATGATTGGGCTGGTGATGGTGCTGTCTGCGGCGATGACGCTGGATGCCAGCCGCGTTGGCGACCCTTACTTCCACGGAAAGCGACATTTGGTGTGGCTGGGGATCGCCGGGGTCAGTGGACTCATCGTTTGGCGGGTGCCTCTGGCTGTGTGGCGTCGCGCCGGTCCCTATCTCCTCATCGCCGCGATTGGTTTGCTGGTCCTGGTGCTGATCCCGGGGGTCGGTCGGCGTGTGAATGGCAGCACTCGGTGGCTCGGGGTGGGTGGCGTTACGTTGCAGGTATCGGAGTTCGCCAAGGTTGCAGTGCTCTTGTACTTGTCAGGGTATCTCGTCCGCCACCGCGACCGAGTTCAGACCGAATGGGCGGGGTTTCTGCATCCAATGCTGGTCTTGGGAGTCGTGGTGTTTCTGTTGATTTCGGAGCCGGATTTCGGGTCGGTGGTTGTCTTGATGGGAACGGTGCTCGGGCTGTTCTTTCTGGCGGGCGTTGCGGTGACGCGATTCCTGACGCTGGTCGTGGGCAGCCTGTTTCTGGGCGTTTTGATGGTCTGGGTACAACCGTACCGGCTGGCACGAATCCGTGCCTACCAGGACCCTTGGGCAAACCAGTACGACAGCGGCTACCAACTCACCCAGTCGTTGATCGCGTTTGGGAGAGGCGAGTGGTGGGGGCTCGGTCTTGGAAACGGAGTGCAGAAACTTCTCTATCTGCCTGAGCCACACACAGATTTTGTGTTTGCGGTGATCGGCGAGGAAACAGGGTTGATTGGATCCCTCGTGGTGCTTGGACTGTTCGTCGTCCTGGTCTGTCGTGGATTGTGGATTGGGCGTCAGGCCGAAGCGGGTGGGCAGGGTTTCAACGCCTACCTGGCGTACAGCATTGCCCTGCTCCTCGGGATACAGAGTTTGATCAACCTGGGGGTATGTACGGGGCTGTTGCCCACCAAAGGCCTGACCCTACCCTTCGTGAGTTATGGAGGCAGCAGTCTCCTGGTCTGTGGTGTCCTGATCGGATTGCTCCAGCGCGTATACCTCGAGTCCAACCGGTGATGCAGGAACAAGGTGTACAAATGAGCAATCGGTACCAGAGCATGCGCGCGATGGTCGCTGCTGGTGGCACCGGCGGACATGTATTTCCCGCTTTGGCGGTTGCACAGGAGCTGTCCCGGAGAGGCGCTCAGATCCGGTGGATCGGTTCGAGCTCTGGAATGGAATCCCGAGTTGTCAGTGCAGCTGGGATTGGGTTCTGCGGACTGAAGATTCGAGGTTTGAGGCGGGCTGGACTGACTCGTTGGGTACAGGCTCCCGTGCAGTTGTTCGCTGCTTTGTGGATGGCCGTGCGGGAGATGCGTAGATTTCGTCCCCAAGTGGTATTGGCAATGGGGGGTTACGTGTCCGGGCCCAGCGGGCTCGCCGCTTGGTTGTTGCGGGTGCCGTTGGTGGTGCACGAGCAGAATTCGATTCCGGGCACCACCAACCGCCTGCTCCGTCCACTGGCGCGGCGGGTATTGACCGGGTTCCCGGTCCCAGACTGGATGCCGGCTGCGCAGGCGGTGGGCAACCCTGTTCGCGCGCCGATCGCGGAACTTGCTGCTGCGGAGCCTGTTGAGACGACGGACGCGGCGGATCGTCCTGTTCGGTTGCTGGTTTTGGGGGGCAGTCAGGGTGCACAAGCACTGAACGAACTGGTCCCTGGTGCGCTTGCGCTGCTGTCTTCGATACGCCTCGAAGTTTGGCACCAGTGTGGTGCTGGGAAGGACGTGGACACGACCCGGTTATACCGCGCAGCACAGCTGGATGCACGGGTCGAGCCCTTCATCGAAGACATGGCGCGGGCCTATCGATGGGCCGATGTTGCCGTTTGCCGAGCGGGAGCGCTGACCGTGTCGGAGCTGTGCTGTGCCGGGGTTCCCGCCGTCCTTGTGCCCTTTCCCCATGCGGTCGATGACCATCAGTTCGCCAACGCGCAATGGCTTGAACGGGCAGGGGGAGCCAAAGTGATGCGTGAACATGATTTGAATCCATCGAAGTTGGCAGCGCTCGTGTCTGAGCTTGCGACTGATCAGGCAGCACGAACCCGAATGGCCGCCTGCGCCCATGAGCAGGCTCGACCGGACGCCGCCGTGCAGGTGGCAGATTGCTGTGCAGCCGTCGCGAGGGCAGCTTGATGGTTACGGTACCTTTGACGAAGCCTGCCTTCGAAGTGCCAGAGATGCGCCGGATTCGCAACATCCACTTCATCGGAATCGGTGGGGTCGGAATGTGCGGAATCGCTGAGGTTTTGTTGAATCAGGGTTACCGAATATCCGGGTCCGACCTGCAGCCGAGCGCTGCGACCTATCGCCTGGAGCGCCTCGGGGCAACCATCCACTACGGTCATCGACCGGAGCAGGTCGATGATCAGCATGTGGTCGTCTATTCGGCCGCGGTATCGGCGGACAACCCAGAGCTGTTGGCTGCCAAGGAGCGTCGGATTCCCGCGGTACCTCGTGCCCAGATGCTTGCGGAGTTGATGCGCTTCCGTCATGGCATCGCGGTGGCGGGCACCCATGGCAAGACGACAACCACCAGCATGCTTGCGAGCGTTCTGGCTGAGGCAGGCCTGGATCCAACCTTCGTGATTGGAGGGCGCGTTAATCGTGCCGGCACCAACGCGCAACTGGGCCAAAGTCGTTATCTGGTGGCGGAGGCCGACGAAAGCGATGCATCGTTCCTGCACTTGCAACCCATGGTGGCAGTGGTGACCAACATCGATGCCGACCACATGGAAACCTACGGTGCAGACCCTGAGAAACTGAAGCAAACCTACGTCGAGTTTCTGCACAACCTGCCTTTCTACGGCCTGGCGGTACTCTGCATTGATGATGCCTGGGTGCGAGACGTGGCCCCAAAGGTCGAACGGCCGATTCTGACCTATGGGTTTGATGAAGGGGCGGATGTACACGGCTACGGATTTGAGCAGACTGGCTTCGCAAGTCGGTTTCGGGTTCGTTGTTCGGGCATGGCGCAACACCTGGAGGTACAGATTCAAACACCTGGAAAACACAATGCTCTTAATGCCCTGGCGGCGATTGCCGTGGCTCGAGATGAAGGCGTGGACAACGAAGCCATTGTTGCTGGATTGGCCAAATTCTCCGGCGTCGGAAGGCGGTTCGAGCACAGGGGCGACTTTGAGGTTCCCGGCGGCGAAGTGATGGTCATCGACGACTATGGGCATCACCCGAGAGAGTTGCGCGCCGTGTTCAACGCGGTTCGCTCTGGGTGGCCTGAACGTCGCTTGGTGGTGCTGTTCCAACCACACAGGTACACGCGAACCCGTGACTTGTACGAGGATTTCGTTGAGGTGTTGTCCGAGTCCGACTTGCTGATGCTGTTGGAGGTTTACAGTGCAGGTGAACCGAGCATCCCCGGATTCGATGGCCGCAGTCTCTGTCGCAGCATACGCACGAGGGGCATGGTCGAGCCGATATTTGTCGAGCAGGTGGAGCAGCTTCCCGAGGTTCTGAACCGAGTCTTGCGCGCCGGCGACATACTACTCATTCAAGGAGCCGGAAACGTTGGACGCCTCGCACGCCGCTTGACCGAAACCCAGCTACAACGAGCGGACGAACTCTGATGGCGAAGGAAACCACGCTGGAGTCGAGGCGTCGGGTGGCACTCTTGTATGGTGGCCGCTCTCAGGAACGTGCGGTGTCGTTGCGAAGCGGGGCTGCTGTGCTGCGTGCAGCAGACGAGCTCGACCTGGACATGACCGGGTTCGACATCGGTGTGGTTCCCCTGGCCGAAATACCGATCCACCGGTTCGACTGCGCGTTCATTGCACTGCATGGACGCGGCGGCGAAGACGGCACCGTTCAAGGTTGGCTGGAATTGGAAGGCATCCCCTACACTGGCAGCGGGGTGTTGGCTTCAGCGCTGTCAATCAACAAGATGATGACCAAGCGACTGTGGGCAGCGAGCGGCTTGCCGACCCCGCCGGCGATGGTCGTTGGTCCTGAGTCAACCTGGTCACGCATTGTGGATGAAGTTGGCCCAGTGGTTGCGGTCAAGCCCAACCAGGAGGGCTCGAGCATCGGCGTTCACTGTGTCGACAGTGCGTCTGGCTACGATCAAGCGACGGTGGATGCCCGTCGATACGACGCCTGCGTGATGGCGGAGCGCTGGGTGACCGGGAGGGAGTACTCGGTCGCGCTGCTCGGTGCCCGAGCACTGCCTGCGGTCTGCGTGCGTTCGGCGGAACGCTTTTACGACTACCACGCAAAGTACCAAGCCACCAACACCCTGTACCAGTGTCCGACCGACCTGCCGGAACACCAGGAGCGGGAAATGCGTGATCTGGCGTTGGAGGCCTTCTTGGTTTTGGGTGGCTCCGGGTGGGGGCGCGTGGACCTGATGGCCGATGAAAGCGGCCGGTATTGGCTGTTGGAGGTCAACACAGTTCCAGGGCTGACCGAGCAAAGTCTGGTTCCAATGGCGGCTCGAGTCGATGGGATGTCGTTCTCCGCGCTTGTCAATGAAATATTGCAAC
>DHQM01000138.1:17283-20181 GCA_002408105.1 Gammaproteobacteria bacterium UBA5338
ACCTTCACTTGGAAGGGGCCGTGTCATGAGCGCGCTGGCCATTGATCAGCGGCGGCCGAAGCCGCATAAGAGAGCTCGGGCTGGAGCGCGTCGAACCACGCCAAAAGCAGGGTTGATGGACCGCGGCCGAGCCGCCTTCAGGGCAGCTCTAAAACGACTGCACGCCATCGCGCGGATAATCGTTTTGGTCCTCTCAGTCGCCGGTGGAATCGCCGCTGTGACTGCCATTGTGACAGCCCTTGCGTATCCGGTTCAGGAAGTTGTGCTCTACGGTGACTTCACTGCGGAAGAGCGTTCGCAAGTGCAGGTTCAGCTGGGCGAGTTGGTTGAGGTCCCGTACCTGCTGCTGAATCTCGGCAGCGTGCAGGCCGCGTTGCAGGCCCCCTCATGGGTCGATTCGGTCAGCGTTCAGCGCCGTATGCCAGATGCGTTGGTGGTTCGGGTTGTCCGACAAGTCCCCCTCGCGAGATGGAACGAAAATCAGTATATCAGCAGAACGGGTCAGGTCTTTGAGTCTGAGAGTGCAGAAAACACCACCCGCCTGCCTCGCCTGTACGGGCCAGAAAGCGGTGCTGGTGAGGCCGTCGAACGCTTGCAGCAGTTGCGGCAGGTGGTCGCCCCGATGGGGTTTGGTGTTCTGGCGCTCAGCAACCAACGAAGCGAAGGCTGGCGTGCTCAGCTGAGTGATGGGTCGAGCATCGCGTTCGGTGCGGGAGACAAGTTCGCTGAACGCTTGCGGACGCTGGAGCATCTGCTGGTTCATTTGGCTGGAACAGAGCAGTCTGGAGCCACCGCCATTGATCTGCGGTACGACAGTGCAGCGGCCGTTCGGTCACTGAATGCTGTTTCGACGCCGTTTGCGGTGGGCCGGTATTCAGCCGACGAACGTGCGTCACAGCGTTGGGGGAGGTGAAGTGGCTCCATCACACAAAGACAACATGATCGTTGCTCTGGACATTGGTACTTCGAAGGTCGTTGCCCTTGTTGGAGAACGCAACCCAGAGGGTCAGGTAGAGATTATCGGGATCGGATCGCACCCGTCTCGAGGCCTGAAGAAGGGTGTGGTGGTCAATATCGAATCCACGGTGCAGTCCATTCAGCGCGCTGTCGAAGAGGCAGAGCTGATGGCTGGGTGCCAAATTCATTCAGTCTATGCGGGAATCGCTGGTAGCCACGTTCGCAGCCTCAACTCCCACGGGATTGTCGCAATTCGCGAGCGTTCGGTGACCCAAACCGACATCGATCGCGTCATTGATGCCGCCCAGGCGGTGGCGATTCCGGCCGATCAAAAAGTGCTGCATGTGCTTCCTCAGGACTACCGAATCGACGACCAGGAAGGCATCAAGGAACCCATGGCGATGTCGGGGGTCAGGTTGGAAGCCAAGGTTCATCTGGTGACCTGCGCAGTCAACGCCGCAGACAACATCGAAAAATGCATACGCCGGTGCGGATTGGAGGTCGAACACATCATCCTTGAGCAGTTGGCGTCCAGCTGTGCTGTGCTGACCGATGATGAACGTGCATTGGGGGTTTGTCTGGTCGACATTGGAGGTGGCACAACGGACATTGCGGTGTTCGTTGACGGCGCCATTCGACACACCGGTGTGATTCCCATTGCCGGCGATCAGGTCACCAACGACATTGCAGTGGCTCTGCGCACGCCCATGTCGAGCGCCGATGAAATCAAAATCAAGTACGCGTGTGCGCACGGGCAACTGGCGCGCGCTGACGAGATCATTCGTGTGCCGAGTGTCGGGGACCGGCCCATGCGAGAGCTTTCGCGTCAGGCTTTGGCCGAAGTGGTGGAGCCGCGGTACGACGAGCTGTTTACCCTGGTGCGCGCCGAATTGCAGCGCAGTGGTTACGAAGACCTGATCGCAGCGGGGGTCGTGCTCACCGGAGGCACAGCGAAGATGGAAGGCGCGGTTGAGCTGGCGGAGGAGATTTTTCACATGCCGGTTCGCCTTGGGGCTCCGGTCGGAATGCACGGCCTGTCGGACATCGTGCGCAATCCAATCTACGCCACCTCAGTCGGATTGCTGCAGTACGGATTCGACTTACAGGCAGCACAGCAAAAGGCGACGGCCATGCGTCGTCCACGGGGCAGTGGGTACTTGGGCAAGGTCAAGCAATGGTTTCAACGCAATCTATGACGCTGGCGGTTGGCGCGGCGGGTCATTTCCATTCCAAAACAGGCAGTCAAAACAACGGCCGAGGAGGGTGCAGCGATGTTTGAGTTGGTCGATAGCATGCCGCAGAGCGCGGTGATCAAGGTGATCGGAGTCGGTGGTGGCGGTGGCAACGCCGTCAACCACATGGTGGACAGCAACATCGAGGGGGTGGAGTTCATCGGTGCAAACACCGATGCGCAAGCGCTCAAGAACATGCGGGCTAAGACGCTGCTGCAATTGGGCAGTGCGGTCACCAAAGGCCTGGGGGCAGGTGCATCGCCGGATGTCGGCCGCCAGGCAGCCTTGGAAGACCATGAGCGCATCGCAGAGGTGATTCGCGGCGCAGACATGCTGTTCATTACAGCGGGCATGGGGGGCGGCACCGGCACGGGCGCGGCGCCTGTGGTGGCGGAGGTTGCGCGTGAGCTCGGCATTCTCACGGTGGCCGTGGTGACGCGCCCTTTCCCTTTCGAAGGCCGAAAGCGCAGCCAAATCGCACAGCGGGGCATCGAGCAGTTGCAGGAGCATGTCGATTCTCTTATTACCATCCCAAACGAAAAGCTGTTGACGGTGCTGGGTCGCGACGCCTCTCTGGTCTCCGCATTCCGTGAGGCCAACGACGTTTTGCTCGGAGCGGTGCAAGGCATCGCCGAGTTGATCACCCGGTCGGGCCTGATCAATGTGGATTTCGCCGATGTACGCACCGTGATGTCCGAAATGGGCATGG
>DHQM01000138.1:20471-20595 GCA_002408105.1 Gammaproteobacteria bacterium UBA5338
AAATGGGCATGGCGATGATGGGGACTGGCACCGCCAAAGGGGAAAATCGCGCCTACGAGGCTGCCCACAGTGCACTGCACAGCCCCTTACTCGAAGACATCGACCTGCAAGGCGCGCGCGGCAT
>DHQM01000205.1 GCA_002408105.1 Gammaproteobacteria bacterium UBA5338
TCCTCACGGATGATGACATCATCGAGTTTGCAGAGGTGCCGGCGCCGCTCGATAACGCGATCAACAGCGTGTCGGTTAGTTATTTCGACCCGGCCCGCAAGGAGCGGATCACCACGCGCCCGGTGCAGGCGCGGGGTTTGGTGCAGGATTTTGGCACCATCCACCAGACCATTGAGTACCCGGAGATCCCGGACGGTCAGTTGGCTGCGCTGGTTGCCCAGCGGGAGCTGCAGGCAACTGCAACCCCCACGCGCGCATTCCGGTTGGTTTGCACCCGCAAGCCGTACTCGTGGCGCCAGGGCACCTATTTCCGCTTGCAGGTCCCAAAACGCGGAATCGCCGATATGGTCTGCATTGTTGGCACCAAGGAGACTGGCACCCTCAAGAGTGGCGCGATCCGGCTGAGGGCCGCGCAGGACATCTATTCGATGCCCGCCACCACCTACGTGCAGCTGGAGCCAGGCGTGGACACCAGCCCACCGCAGGATCCAACTCCGATCACGTTGCAGGCCGCCTACGAGGTGCCCTATATCGATGTGGTGACGGCGCTTTCACGCGCGGACTTGGCGGTGCTGCCGGCCGACGTTGGTTATTTGGCCACGGTCGCGGCGGACCCATCGACCAGCATCGACCACACGGTGCAAGTGGATGCGGGGGCGGGCTACGCAGAGGTGGCCATTGGTGATTGGGCGCCGACCGCCACGGTGGTTGAACAATCCAGCTTCACTGACACTGATTTCACGCTGGCGGGGGGGGTGCAGCTGGCCAGCGTTGCCGTTGGCAGCGCGGCGTTGTGGGGCGCAGAGATCGTGCGGGTGGATGCACTCGATGCCGTGACGGGCGCCATCAGCCTCGGCCGGTCGTGTGCCGACACCGTGCCTGTGGAGCACGCGGCGGGCGAGCGCATCTGGTTTTTTGCCAACAACGAGGCGGCCGACGAGACGGAGTACACCGACGGCGAAACCGTTGCCGCCAAATTGCTCACCAACACGGGCAGCCAGCAGCTTGCGTTGTCTGCCGCCACCCCCATACCGCTCACGTTTGCAGGGCGGGCCGCCAGGCCGTACCCGCCAGGGGCGCTGACACTCAATGGCGAGGCCTATCCGATCTATATCCAGGGCCCGCTGACGGTGGGGTGGGCGCACCGAGACCGGGTGGCGCAGGCGGACCAGTTGATCGACGCAACCATTGGGTCGATTGGCCCAGAGCCAGGCACCACATACACCCTACGCCTGTACGGCGAGACTGACACCCTGCTGCGCACCGAGGCCGCGCAGACCGGCTCGGCCTACACCTGGGCCGCCGAGGAGTCAGATAGAGATCTGGCGGTGGGGGTCGAATATGCCGACGAGGTGCAGGCCGACGCGCCTGTTGTGTGGTGGAGGCTCGACGAGACCAGCGGCACCACAGCAACTGACGCTAGCGGCAACGGCAACGCTGGCACCTATGGCGCCGGGGCCACGCTGGGCCAGTCTCCGCTCATCAAGTCTGGCCAGTCGATCAGTGCGACGGCCACCTCCGTGCCCGCTGTTGCTGGTCCCGCCGTGCCGTTCGCCGCCGCTTTGGCCGTTGAGCTGTGGGTTAATCTGTTGCCCCCCGCCGCAAACCGCTCGGTGTTCGGGAGCTACCAAGCCGGATTTTGGCCTGTCTGGTCTGTGAGCATTGCCGCAGACGGGAAAGCATCTGTGGCGCTGTATCAGGCCAACTCGGCGGTTGGCCGTATGGTTGTTACCACCCCTGCATCTGTTGCCGACAACCAGCCGCATCAGATCGGTGTGTCGTGGGATCGTGCTGGTGATCAGCGCGTGCACCTGTATGTGGATGGGGTGCAGGTGGCTGAGAGTGCGGTGTGGGATAACAATTTGTACGCGAGCGCTGGGCACACAGTCCAGCTCTATAACGCAGGGGACGACACCATGGGGTTTGACGAGGCGGCTGCCTACCAGCATGGGCTGAGCGCTGAGCGGATGGGGGCCCACTACAGCGCGGGCGCAGCGCCTCCTGGGGGTGATCTGCCTCGCCTCAACAACCGCATCCGAGCCGAGCTGGAGAGCGTCCGCGACGGCCTGAATAGCCTGCAGACACACAACATCACCGTCCGGCGTGTGGGCTACGGCTACAGCTACGGGCACAGTTATGGGGGCATCCAATGACAGCCAGCATAGAGCCGCGCAGCGGCCTCCGATACGGGTGGGACCCCGACACCGATTTTTTTGCGCCGGACCTGGACGCGAACTTGTTGCTGCTCGGGCGGCTGTGCTCACCCAATTTGCACGTGATCGACCGGACGTTGACCGCCCCGCCAGGCAGTCCATCGACCGGGGACGCCTATATACCCGCCGCGAGTGCGACCGGCGATTGGGCTGGCCAAGACGGCAACCTGGCCATCTGGGACGGCGCAGCCTGGGTGTTTTACTCGCCGGCCGCAGGCTGGCTGGTGGTGGTAACGGCTGAGGGGGCCAACGGCACGCTCGCCGTCCACACCGGCACAGGTTGGAGTGCCGGCATCGCCCTGTAACAGGCGGCGCGCCGAGGTGCGCCTGCAGTTATTAGCGTTCTTCTTCTGGTTCCTCATAATCTTCGTAGTTGTCATCGCATTCGCATTCGCATTCCAAGCTGTCACACATTCCGCCTGCCATTACACCATCGCAGGGGTGTGGACTGCATTGCGGGCAGCAATTACATTGTTTTTTCCACTCATCAACAACGTGTTGTGGTGGCGCATATTCCTCAGTCATAATCACCTCCAGCAGTTAACGATGAAGGTAAAACGCGCCATGCACAAACTTAAACAAATGCGCGACGCTTTCCGGCGTCGTTTTGACCGCCTTGTTATGTGGTTTTGGTCGAGAAAGCACCCATGCCGAATTGGATGGAAAGAATACGACCACGAACTTACTTACGTGGATGATTCTTTTGATTACGAAGGCCCGTTTGGCCTATCTGCGCATGGCTGCGGACATTGGGAA
>DHQM01000203.1 GCA_002408105.1 Gammaproteobacteria bacterium UBA5338
TTCGTGTGCGAGCCCGAGCGACGATGAAGCGGTCCATCGGCGAGCGCCCGGTGCGCGCACCCGTCATGGCCACCAGGGCACCGTTGTCGGCCAGTCGGCCCTCGCCACGGATCAAGGCCTCTTCGACCAGTTGGGCGGCGCTCAAATCCCGGAAGATCGTTGGTGCTTGCTGGTCCGAAAATGCTTGACTCATGGCCTGGTGTCCTAAGTGAGGGGCGCGGATGCCGTTGCGCGAATCGATGCGGATGCGAAAATGCAGATCAATGTGGTTGCGGCTGCGGCAGGGCCGCCTCTTAAAGGCGAGGAATTATCGCAAAAACTTCCTGCAGGTGCCACGCCGCGCCTTGAGCTGAGCGGTCTAGTCGCTTGAGTCCCGCTGCTGGAACCGGTGGATCTGGCGGCGCTGCTTTTTGCTCGGCCGGTGTAGGGGCGCAATCGGTCCTGCCGCCGCCCGTTCGAGCCGGCGCTCTGCGGCCGCGGCTTCGCGCCGTGCCGCGCTCGCCGGGGTCTCGGCATACAGCGCCTGGGCCGCGGTCGCATTGCCCCGTTGTTCGGAGAGTCCCAGCACCCGCACTTCCTTTTGATCCCACCCTTGGCGCACCAACAAGGTGGCGCCGATTTCAACCGTTCGGCTGGGTTTGGTGCGCTGTTGGTTGTAATGCACTTTGCCGCCCTCGACAGCGGCCTTGGCGAGCGTGCGGGTCTTAAAAAAACGCGCCGCCCACAGCCACTTGTCCAGGCGCACTTTGGTGGAACCCTCGGCAGGTGCGCCCATGCTCAGTGGAGGTCGCTGAAGCGGTTGATGGTAGGGAACTGCAGCGGGCCGCGTCCGGGTTGGCGGCTGTCCGGCTGGTGAATCGTGAGCAGGTGCTGGATGCCAAATTGCGCCGCGCTTGCCAGCACCGACTCGTTGTCATCAATCAACAGGGTGCGCGCTGGATCGAAGGGTTCGGCCTGCTGGAGTGCCTCCCAGAGCGCCCGGTCTTCCTTGGGGCGGTCGAAGTCGTGGGCGCTGAACAGCACGTCGAGGTAGGCATCGAGGCCCGTGTGGGCAACCTTCAGCACCAGGCTGTCGCGGTGGGCATTGGTGACCAGCACCCGCCGTTTGCCCTGGGTGCCGAGCCAGTTGAGAAACTCGGGGGTTTCCGGGCGCCAGGCGATCAGGTGGGCAACCTCGCGTTTGAGCTCGACCATGTCGAGTTCCAGCGTGCGGGACCAGAAATCCAGGCAGTACCAATTGAGCGTGCCCTGGTGGCCCTGGATCAGGCTGCGGATTTGTTCCCACGCCTGGGTGGGGTCGACCGCGCGCTGTTCGGCGTAGCGCTTTGGCAAGTGGGTGAGCCAGAAGTAGTTGTCGAAATGCAGGTCCAGCAGGGTGCCGTCCATGTCGAGCAGGACGGTGTCGATGCCGTGCCAATCGACCTCGGGTGGAGCAGGGTGGGGCGAGCTGATCATGTCGGCATGCTACGGGGCAAACTGCCAGCATGGCAATGCGCCCGATCGGCGTCGAAGCGGACGCATCGAATGGGCCAGCCCCTTGCATGTCATCCCTTGCATGTACACTTAAACGCTGTGCACGACCGTCTTGGAGAAACAATGGAATACCAACAGCTACTTGGCCCGCTCGTGGAAATCAGCGAGGCGGCCGGCTCGGCGATTTTGGAGATCTACAACACCTGTGGCGACATTGAGGTGCAAAGCAAGGGGGACGACTCACCCCTCACCCGCGCCGACCTTGCCGCCCACCACCTCATCGTCGACCGGTTGGCGGCACTGACTCCCGAGTTGCCGATTCTGTCGGAAGAGTCCGGCGAAATCCCGGCGGAACAGCGGGCTGGGTGGACCCGATACTGGCTGGTCGACCCGTTGGACGGCACCAAGGAGTTCATCAACCGCAACGGCGAGTTCACCGTTAACATTGCCTTGATCGACCAGGGGGCGCCGGTCCTGGGGGTCGTCCATGTCCCTGTGAAGGGAACCACCTACACCGGGGTGAAAGGCGCAGGCGCAACCTGCCGCGATGCCTCGGGCGGTCTCCAACCGATCCAGGTGCGCCCCCTCTCGCCTCGCCTGCAATCCAGCCAGCCGGTGGTGGTGGTCGGCAGTCGCCGCCATGGTGCCGACGCGCTGGACGCCTGCATCGAAAAGATCCGAGCCGAGGTCGGAGAGGTCGAACTCACGAGCATGGGCAGCTCGCTCAAGATTTGCCTGGTGGCAGCGGGAGAGGCGGACCTGTATCCACGGCTCGCACCCACCTGCGAATGGGACACCGCGGCCGCTCAGGCGGTGTTGGAGGCGGCCGGTGGGCAGGTGACCGACATCCACCACCAGCCACTGAGGTACAACCAGAAGGCGGAGCTGCTCAACCCTTTTTTCTATTGCATCGGTGACCCAGGCTTCGGTTGGGCGGCGGTGCTCGGGGCGCCCGAAGCCGACTAATCAGCCAGGGTCAGGACCACCTTGCCAAAGGTTTGGTTGGATTCCACCAGCGCAAAGGCCTTGTCCGCCTCCTGAATGGGAAAGTGGGTGTGGACCACTGGCCGCAGGGCGTCGCACTCGAAGAGGGGCCAGAGGTTGCGCTCCATGTCGGCCATCAGTTCCGCCTTGTCGCCACGGCTCCTGGAACGGAGGGTCGAGCCGATCAGGCGCAGGCGTTTCATCAGCATCTGGGCCAACCCAATGGGCGCGCTGGCCCCTCCCATGAGTCCGATCAACACCAGCCGGCCGTCGGGCCGCAGCACCTTGAGGTTTTGCTCCAGGTAGGCACCGCCCACCGGATCGAGGATCACGTCGACCCCATCAGTGGCCCAGTCTGCTACAGCGGGCTCGAATTCGCCGGCGGTGCGCAGGTGGCCGCCATCGGCGCCCAGGGCAAGGCACCGATCGAGCTTGTCCTGGTTGCCCAGGGTCACGAAACAGGGGTTGTCGAACTGCTTGCACAGCTGGATGGCCGCGGTGCCCACGCCGCTGGCACCGGCGTGCAGCAGCACAAGCTCGCCGGGCTGTAGCCGGGCTTCCTTGAACAGGTTGAGCCAAGCGGTGGCAAAGACTTCGGGAATCGCAGCGCCGGCGACGAAATCGAGCCCGGCGGGCAGCGGAAGCACCTGCCCTTCAGGGACCACCACTTGCTCGGCGTATCCACCCCCGGCCAACAGCGCCACCACCGCATCCCCGACGCGCCAGCGGGTCACGGCATCCCCCACCGCATCCACTTCGCCGGCGCATTCCAGGCCGAGGATGGGGCTCTCTCCAGGCGGCGGGGGGTAGAACCCCCGGGCTTGCAGGGTGTCGGCCCGGTTGACCGCAGTGGCGTGCACGCGGATCCGCACTTCGTGGCTGGTGGGCGCCGGGGTTTCGGTTTCGCGCCAGTGTAGGTGGCGCTGGTCATCAACGAGGATCGCGTGCATGGAGCCTCCGCGGCAGCTGGGTGGTTGGGGTGTCAGCTCCGGTGACGAATCAGGCCTTCTTGCGAGGTGGACGCCACCAGGGTGCCGGCCTGGTTGAACACCTGGCCGCGACAAAATCCGCGGGCGTTGGTGGCGCTGGGGCTGTCCTGAACGTACAGCAGCCATTCATCGGCGCGAAAGGGGCGATGGAACCACATGGCATGGTCCAGGCTGGCGGCCTGCAACTGGGCATGGTCGATCGAGACCGCATGCGGCAACAGGGCCGTGGCGAGAAAGCCGCGGTCCGATGCGTAGGCGAGCACGCACTGGTGCAACAGGGGGTCGTCCGGCAGTTGCGCCGCTGCGCGCATCCACACCCGGTGGTGGGGGGGGTGCGCACGGTCCCGGTTGGTATTGGCCGTGTCGGCATGGCGAAACTCAACGGGCCATTCAAAGTAATCGGGGTGGCGGTAGTTGTCCGGATCCTGGCGGTACCGCTCGGCCAGTTCGGACTCTTCGGTCTGCAGTTGTTCGGGCGCGACGGTATCCGGTGCCGGTGCCTGGTGGTCGAAGCCGGGTTCGGAGACTTGAAACGAAGCGGAAAGGTTGAAGATGGGCCGGCCGTGCTGAACCGCCACCACCCGGCGGGTGGTGAAGCTCTTTCCGTCTCGAATCAAGTCCACCTCGTAAATCAGTGGGTGGTCAGGATCGCCGGGGCGCAAAAAGTACGCGTGCATGGAGTGCAGGGTGCGTTCGTCCACGGTGCGCCCGGCGGCCACCAGCGCCTGACCCAATACCTGTCCGCCGAACACGCGTCGGCGCTCGCCGGGTGGGCTGAAACCGCGAAACAGGCGGGTGTCGATGCGCTCGAGATCGAGCAGCTCCAGCAGCTGATGGACAGGCCCTTGCACGCGAATCAGGCGTTTGCTGCGCCCCGCGGATGCCGCTCCAGCGCCAATTGTGTCGGCGGGACCAGTTGGCGGACCTGAAAGCCCGCTTTGCGGGCCAATTGCAGCAGCGCCGTGTCTTCCGAACCGATGGTCGCTGAAATCGTGATTCCGGCGCGGTTCGCGTTGCGTTCCAGCGCCGTGATCATGGACCGGGCCACGCCGCGCCGGCGTGTGATGGAACGAACGCAGAGGTCCGACAGGCACCACTCGTCGCCGCTGGTGCGCACCGCCATCGCGGCGAGCAGACGGCCATTGAAGCGCCCGCCATACAGCTGCATCTCAGGGTCGTCGAGGTGGTTGCGCAGGTGCGCCTCAATGGCGTCTGGGGCGCCCGTAAAGTGCGGGTCATCGCGGTAGATCTTCAGCAGATCGGCCCAGTCTTCTGCGTTGGGTTCGTGGATGCTTTCGACGGTGACGGGCATGGTGGCCCCTCGCTCACGTTGGATGCTCGAATAGACCCGGTACTATAACCGAATTTGTGTGCGGCAAAGCGAGTCAGCGACACCGCCAGGGGCGGCTGCGGTATACTGCGCGGCTCGGCCACCGCAGCAGGCGGGCGAGCAAAGCAGGAGAAACAGCGGGTGAATCAGCGTCAGGCACGGGTGCAGCGGGACACGCTCGAAACCCAGATCGAAGTGTCCGTTGAGCTCGATGGCAGTGGCCAGAGCAGCATCGAAACCGGGGTCCCCTTTTTCAACCACATGTTGGAGCAGGTGGCGCGCCACGGCTTGATTGATCTTGAAATCAAAGCCGCAGGTGACCTCGAAATCGATGCCCACCACACCGTGGAAGACGTCGGCATCACCCTCGGTCAGGCTTTCGCGCGGGCGGTCGGAGACAAGGCCGGAATCCAGCGCTACGGCCATGCCTATGTGCCGCTCGACG
>DHQM01000040.1:0-10682 GCA_002408105.1 Gammaproteobacteria bacterium UBA5338
GCAGGGCAACTTCGGCTCCATCGACGGCGACAGCGCCGCGGCCATGCGGTACACCGAAATCCGCATGGCTAAAATTGCCCACGACATCTTGGCGGACCTCGACAAAGAGACCGTTGATTTCGTTGAAAACTATGACGGTTCTGAGCAGCTGCCGGAAGTGCTGCCGACCCGGGTGCCAAACCTCCTGATCAACGGCTCTTCGGGAATTGCCGTCGGCATGGCAACCAACATCCCGCCCCACAACCTGGGCGAGGTGATCAATGCCTGTCTGGCGTTGATCGATCAGCCTGACATCCCACTTGAAGGCCTGATGGAACAGATTCCCGGGCCTGATTTTCCCACCGGCGCCATGATCAATGGACGCGCCGGCATCCTGGAGGCCTACCGGACAGGGCGGGGGCGCATCTACATTCGCGCCAAAGCCCACATTGACCGCGATGAGAAGAGCCAGCGCGAAACCATCGTCGTCGATGAGATTCCCTATCAGCTCAACAAAGCCCGGTTGATTGAAAAAATCGCCGAGCTGGTGCGGGACAAAAAGCTCGAAGGCATCAGCGAGCTGCGCGATGAGTCGGACAAGGACGGTTTGCGCGTGGTGATTGAGCTGCGCCGCGGTGAGGTCGGCGAAGTGGTGCTCAACAACCTCTACGCACACACCCAGCTGGAAACCGTGTTCGGGATCAACATCGTGGGTCTCGTGGACGGGCAGCCACGCGTGCTGAACCTCAAGGCACTGCTGGAAACCTTCATTGAACACCGCCAGCAGGTCATCACCAGGCGCACGGTCTATCTGCTGCGCAAGGCCCGAGAGCGAGGCCACATCCTGGAAGGGCTGGCCGTTGCGCTTGCCAACATTGACCCTGTCATCGAGCTGATCCGCGCCTCGGGAACCCCAGATGAAGCGCGCCAGGGACTGCTATCGCGGGAATGGCCCGCCGGCGATGTCCTCGCCCTGCTGGAGGCAGCCGGGACCGCCTCGGCGCGGCCGGACGACCTCGGTCCGGAATTTGGGTTGCACCAGGACAGGTACCGTCTGTCCCCGGCCCAGGCCCAGGCCATCCTCGACCTGCGTTTGCACCGCCTGACCGGTCTTGAGCACGACAAGCTGCGGGACGAGTACCGCGATATCCTCGACCGCATTGCCGGCTACGAGCACATTTTGCGCGATCCTGTCCGCCTGCGGGAGGTCATGCGCGAAGAACTGGTGGCAATTCGCGACGAGTATGCCGACGAGCGGCGCACCGAGATTGTGGAATCGCGCCTCGATCTCACCCTGGAAGACCTGATCAGCGAGGAAGACCGCGTGGTCACCCTGTCCCACGGAGGCTACGTGAAAACCCAACCGCTTGATGCCTATCAGGCGCAGCGGCGGGGCGGTCGGGGGCGCAGTGCAACCGCGGTCAAGGACGAAGATTTCGTCGACACACTGTTGATCGCCAGCAGCCACGACACGCTGCTCTGCTTCAGCAGCGCAGGCAAGGTGTTTTGGCTCAAGGTGTACCAGATTCCCGTGGCCAGCCGCGCCGCTCGCGGCCGACCGATCGTGAATCTGCTGCCCTTGGAGGACGACGAGCGGATCACCTCGGTGTTGCCGGTGCGCGAGTTTCGCGAAGACCAGTATGTTCTGATGGCCACCGCCGATGGCACCATCAAGAAAACCGCTTTGACCCACTTTTCACGCCCCCGCAATTTGGGCTTGCGTGCAATCGAGCTTGAACCCCGAGATCGGCTGGTGGGGACAGCCCTGACCGATGGCACCCGGGACGTGATGCTGTTCTCGAGCGGCGGCAAGGCCGTACGGTTCGAAGAGTCGGCCGTGCGGCCAATGGGAAGGACCGCCCGCGGCGTGCGGGGCATCCGCCTCGCCGAGGGCCAACAGGTCATTGCCATGCTGATACCGGAAAGCGGGTTGGATGTGCTCTTGGCCAGTCGAAATGGCTACGGCAAGCGCACCTCGGTGGATGAGTTTCCCCGCTACAACCGGGGCACCCAAGGGGTGTTTGCCATGCAAATGAGTGAACGCAACGGGGACCTCGTGGGTGCCACCCAGGTTCGAGACGACGATGAAATCATGCTGATTTCCGACCAGGGGACACTGGTTCGAACCCGAGCAGATGGCGTTTCCCAGTTGTCGCGAATCACCCAAGGCGTACGCCTCATCCGCCTCGCCGACGACGAGCACCTGGTTGGGTTGGCGCGCATCGACGAATCTGACGTGGATGACGAAGCGCCAGAAGAAGAGATCGAATAGACTTATTATCAATTGGTTAGAGAGAGAACTTAAGCGGCGATGAATCGAGCCCACAACTTCAGTGCAGGGCCTGCGGCCTTGCCGGAACCCGTGCTTGAACGCGCGCAAGCCGAACTACTTGACTACCAAGGCCGCGGGCTCTCGGTGATGGAAATGAGCCACCGCAGTTCCGAGTTCATGGCCATTGCTGAACGGGCTGAGGCCAGCCTGCGCGACCTGCTGGGTGTCGGCCCTGAGTACCGTGTGTTGTTTTTGCAGGGCGGTGCAACTGCGCAGTTTGCTGCGGTGCCGCTGAACCTGCTGGGTGGTACGTCCAGTGCGGATTACATCAACACCGGAAGCTGGTCCAAGAAAGCGATCGCCGAGGCCAAGCGGTACTGTGAAGTGCGGGTTGCAGCCAGCAGTGAAGGCGATGGCTTCACCCGTGCCCCCGAACAGAAGGAATGGCAGCTCAACTCGGATGCGGCCTATTGCCACTACACGCCCAACGAGACCATCGGCGGGGTTGAGTTTCACTGGGTTCCAGAAACCGGGTCGGTTCCTCTGGTGGCGGACATGTCCTCGACGCTGCTGTCGCGCCCGTTGGATGTGTCCCAGTTTGGCGTCATCTATGCCGGCGCTCAGAAGAACATTGGTCCGGCCGGACTCACCCTTGTGATCGTTCGAGAGGACCTGTTGGGGCGCGCCGATGCCCACACACCCCTGGTGCTGGATTACCAAGTGCAGGCAGAAAATGGCTCCATGTACAACACCCCGCCGACCTTTGCATGGTATCTCGCCGGCCTTGTGTTCGAATGGTTGCAGGACCAGGGTGGGTTGGCCGCCATGGGGCAGTGCAACGCACGCAAGGCCAGCAAGCTGTACGCAGCGATTGATGGCAGTGACGGCTTCTACCGCAACCCAGTGTCGCTGGACAGCCGCTCCTGGATGAACATTCCGTTCATCCTCAAGGACCAGCGCCTCGACCAACCGTTTCTCCAGGGGGCCAACGAAACCGGCTTGCTCAACTTGAAGGGCCACCGCTCCGTAGGGGGAATGCGCGCGAGCATTTACAACGCCGTCAGCGAGTCTTCTGTGGATGCCTTGATCGCCTATATGCATGATTTCGCAAACCACCATGGCTAGCGACGGGGCGGGCGTGAGTGACACCTCCGAAAATGAACAGCTGCAGCGTCTCCGCGTAGAAATTGACCGCATCGACACTGAACTGTTGGCGCTGATCAGCCGCCGCGCCGAAGCCGCGCAGCAGGTCGCAGAGGTTAAGACCCGCTGTGCCGGGCAGGGTCCGGTGGTGTTCTATCGGCCGGAGCGCGAGGCGCAGGTGCTCAAGCGAATTCGTGAGCAGAACCCAGGCCCGCTCCCCGACGAGCGCGTGGTCACCCTGTTCCGCGAACTGATGTCGGCCTGCCTTGCCTTGGAGCAGCCGCTGCGAATTGCCTACCTCGGCCCGCAGGGAACCTTCACCCAGGACGCGGCAGTGAAGCAATTTGGTCATGCGGCCGAGGGGCTGGCGCAAGCTACGATTCGGGATGTGTTTCGTGCCACCGCCCAGGGTGAGGCGCACTATGGCGTGGTCCCGGTCGAGAACTCCGCAGAAGGTATGGTCAGTCAGACGCTCGACACCCTGGTTGATGCGGGGGTGTACATTTGTGGAGAGGTGGAGCTGCCCATCCACCACCACCTGTTGGGACTTCCGGGCCGTCCACAGCGGCCGCGCGAGCTGGTCTCCCACCAGCAGTCCCTGGCCCAGTGTCGCAACTGGATAGCGACCCACCTGCCCGAGGTCCACCAGCGGCCGGTAAACAGCAACGCCGAAGCTGCGCGTGCAGCGGCGCAAGACCCTCAACTGGTGGCCATTGCCAGCTCAACGGCGGCGGAAATCTATGGGCTCGAGGTGATTGCTGCCAACATTGAAGACCTCGCGGACAACACCACAAGGTTTCTGGTGATCGGCGGTGTTGCCACTGAACCGAGCGGGCATGACAAAACCAGCGTTGTCCTCTCGATGGCGAATCGACCCGGCGCCCTGCACGATGCCCTGGGTGTTTTCGCCCGCTCAGGGATCGGACTTACGCGTTTGGAAACAAGGCCTGCACGCAACCGGCCTTGGGCTTACCGGTTTTTCATCGATTTTGAAGGCCACCGGGCCGATCCCAAGGTCGCATGCGCGATCGACGAGTTGAGCACCATGAACGTAGAGGTTCAGTGGCTGGGCTCTTACCCGTGCGCGGCACTCTGATCGATTTCAACCACCAAGTTCCGCGGATTTTCTCGCCATGAGCATCGACTTCTTCCAAGCCGCAGCCCCTGGGGTGCGCCGTCTTGCACCCTATGAACCCGGAAAATCGGCCGAGGTGGTGGAGCGAGAGCTGGGCATCACAGAGAGCATCAAGCTCGCGAGCAACGAGAACCCACTGGGCCCCTCACCGCTGGCCCGGCAGGCCGCTGCCCAGGCCCTGTGCGGATTGGGCCGGTACCCAGATGGTGGGGCTTTCACTCTCAAGCAATCCCTCGCTGCACGCCATCAGGTGGCGGAGAACCAACTCACCATCGGAGCCGGCTCAAGCGACTTGCTCCGTTTGGTGGTGCAATCTTTCGTGACGCCCGGGGCCGAGGTCATCGTCAGCCAGTACGCGTTCGCGATGTACGCCATCTACGCCAGCGCGGTCGACGCCGAGCTGCGCGTGGTGCCGGCCAAAAACTGGGGACACGACCTCTCTGCCATGGCTGCGGCGGTGTCGCCGGCCACACGGGTGTTGTTCATTGCCAATCCGAACAACCCCACGGGGACCTGGGTGGATCACCAGGCGCTGGTCGACTTGCTCGATCGGGTTCCGAGGCATGTCATCGTGGTGCTTGACGAGGCCTACGCCGAGTATGTGAACGTCGCGGACTACCCGGATGGGATCGCGCTCACCCACGAGTACCCGAACCTGGTCGTGACCCGGACTTTCTCGAAAGCGCATGGGCTTGCGGCCCTGCGCATTGGCTACAGCATCAGCCATCCCCAGGTCGCCGACCTGATGAACCGCATCCGCGAACCGTTCAATGGCAACAGTGTGGCCCTCGCGGCTGCGGTGGCGGCGCTCGGGGACGCCGAACACCTTGAGCGGAGCCGACAAGCCAACGCTGCCGGAATGCGGCAAGTGGCGCTGGCCCTCGACGCGATCAAGCTGCAGTACATTCCCTCAATCGGGAATTTTCTCGCCGTTGAAACCCCAGGTCAGGCCGCACCCTACTACGAGGCGTTGCTGCGCCGGGGCGTCATCGTTCGTCCACTCGGCGGCTATGGCATGCCCCAGCACCTGCGGGTGACCGTCGGCACACCAGAGGAAAACAGCCGGTTCATCGACGCAATGCGTGGCGTCTGCGCGGAGCTCCGATGACCGAGTCGCCGCCCAGACCCCTGTTCAACCAGGTCGCCATTTATGGCGTTGGACTGATTGGTGGGTCATTGGGCGCCGCGTTGCGTGCCCAGCGAATCGCTGGCGAGGTCATCGGTTGCGGGAGAAACCGCGCCAACCTCGAGGTCGCGGTTGAGCGCGGGCTCGTAGATCGGTTCGAGACCGATGTACGTGCCGCCGCGGAAGGCGCCGAGCTGGTGGTGCTGGCCACGCCACTCAGTGCCATTGAGCCCCTGTTGGAATCGCTCGCCCAAGACCTAGCGGCAGACGCCTGCGTCACCGACGTCGGCAGTGTGAAGGCCCCGGTGATCGAAGCTGTGCGCCGGGCTGCCCCTGGTTGCCTCGCTCGCTTCGTGCCCGGGCACCCGATTGCCGGCTCCGAGCGCAGTGGGGCCTGGGCTGCCGATGCGCGCCTATTCTGTGACCACCGGGTCATTTTGACGCCCACCGAAATTACCGACGCCTCGGCCGTTGATCGCATTGCTGCCATGTGGAGAAGGGTGGGGGCCCTCCCTGAACAGATGTCCCCGCAAGACCATGACGAGGTGCTTGCCGCCACCAGCCATCTGCCCCACTTGCTGGCCTTCGCACTGGTTGAGGAGTTGGCCGATGGCGACACACCCGCTCCGGTGTTCAGGTACGCCGCCGGCGGGTTTCGAGATTTCACCCGCATCGCTTCCAGCGACCCAAGGATGTGGCGAGACATCTTTTCAGCCAACCGGTTGGCGCTGAGCAAGCAGCTGGCTCGATACCAACGGGCACTCGGCCGCTGGCAACAGTGGGTGGAGCAGGACGATGGGCCCGCGCTGCAGAGCGCACTGCAAGCCGCCAAGTCGGCCCGTGACCGCTGGCAGCAAGGCGATGTTCCCCCGTTACCGGAGACCCCGATGCAAGAAGAGCACGTACATTTTGTGGCAGAGCCTGGTGGCGCCCTGCACGGGGAGGTGCGTGTTCCCGGTGACAAGTCCATCTCCCACCGTGCCATCATGCTCGGGGCCCTCGGCGAGGGCTCCACCCGGGTGCAAGGTTTTCTCCCGGGCGAAGACACCCTCGCGACCCTCAAGGCGTTTCAGCAGATGGGGGTCGAAATTCACCGGGTTGACGCCACATCCGTCGAAATCGAAGGTGTGGGGTTGCATGGCTTGCGAGCCCCAAACACCCCCCTTGATCTCGGCAACTCTGGCACCTCGATGCGCCTGCTGTGTGGTCTGCTCGCGGCGCAGAATTTCGACACCACCTTGACGGGCGATGCCTCGCTGACGCGCCGGCCGATGAACCGGGTTGTCGAACCCTTGCGGGCGATGGGCGCCGACATTGAAACCGCCACCGATGGCCGTCCGCCACTTTCGATTCACGGCAGAAGGTCGCGGCTTGTGGGCATGGAGTATCAGCTCCCCATGGCGAGCGCACAGGTGAAGTCGGCGTTGTTGCTGGCTGGCTTGTACGCTCGAGGCACCACCACTGTGCTTGAGGGAGAGCCCACACGGGACCACACTGAGCGCATGCTGACCGGCTGTGGATATGCCGTTTCCGCGGTGCAAGATGGGCCGTTCAAACGCATTTCGGTGGCAGGTGGAGGGCGCCTTGCGGCCATGGACATCGAAGTGCCATCGGACATTTCTTCCGCTGCGTTTTTTTTGGTTGGCGCGTCCATCGCGCCCGGCTCCGACCTTCGATTGCCTGGGGTGGGCCTCAACCCAACTCGCACCGGGGTCATCGACATCCTGCGCTTGATGGGGGCGGACATCGAGGTGGAGCGCGAGTACTGGGCGGGCGGGGAGCCTGTCGGGGACCTGCGCGTCCGCCACGCCCCCCTGCGTGGCATCGACATCCCGGAAGCACTGGTGCCGCTCGCGATCGACGAGTTTCCTGCGATTCTCGTCGCCGCCGCCACCGCGGAAGGCAGCACGCGGCTCAGCGGCGCTGGCGAACTGCGGGTCAAGGAGAGTGACCGCATTCAGGCGATGGCCGATGGACTGAGTGCCTTGGGGATTGAAAACCAAGTGTATCCCGATGGCATCCGGATTCAGGGTGGCACCCTGGGAGGTGGGCGCGTCGATAGCCTAGGCGACCACCGCATCGCGATGGCGTTCTCAATGGCGGCATTGCGTGCTTCGGGCCCAGTGACCATCCTCAATTGCGCCAATGTCGCCACCAGTTTCCCATCCTTTATTGCGCTGGCAACCGAGTCGGGTTTGCGCATCCATCTGGAAAACAGTCTGGAAGCGAAATGAGCCCTGGGGTTCCGGTGATCACGGTCGATGGGCCGAGCGGGGCCGGTAAGGGCACCGTCGCCAAGGAGCTGTCGTTGCGCACCGGTTGGCGCCTGCTCGACAGCGGCGCACTGTACCGACTGGTTGCACTCGCCGCGCGGCGCAGCCGGGTTGATTTGGACGCCGTCCGGCAGCTGGCCGAAATCGCCCGTACGCTGCCGGTTGAGTTCGATTTGGACCAAGCGCGGTCTGGAACGCAGGTGCGCCTGTCGGGCGATGATGTCACCGATGAGATCCGCACGGAAGCGGCCGGGGCGGACGCTTCACGTGTGGCGCAATACGGCCCGGTGCGCGTTGCCCTGCTCGAGCGGCAACGGGCGATGCGAACACCGCCAGGACTGGTGGCAGATGGCCGTGACATGGGCACAGTGGTGTTTCCTGATGCGCCGCTGAAAATCTACCTCACCGCCTCCGCTGAAGAACGCGCGAGACGGCGCTGTGCGCAGTTGAAAGGGCAGGGGCACCATGTTAGCCTACCGCGCCTGATTCAGGAGCTCCGCGAGCGGGACGCGAGGGACCAAGGACGCTCGGTCGCTCCCCTCGCCGCTGCAAGCGACGCGATCACCATCGACAACAGCGCTTTGAGCATCCCTGAAACAGTGGACCGGGTTCTTCGGCTCGCGCAGCAGAGAAACCTGATCAACGCCTGACCCACCGTCCCGCCGATTGACCAGCAGGGGGCGCTGGGTCTTTCTTCTATCTGGACCCGCGGGCGCTGGTACCGTGGCTGCAGGGCAGTGCACATTGCTGCCTCCGAACATTTACAGGTACGTCTGAATGTCAGAAACCGCCGAAAGCTTTGCCGACCTGTTCGAAGCGAGCTTGCAAGAAATCGAAATGCAACCGGGCACCATCGTAACCGGCACCGTCGTTGATCTCGACAACGAGTACGTTACGGTCAACGCAGGACTCAAATCAGAAGGCATCATTCCCAAGAGTCAATTCGTGGATGAGCAGGGCGAGTTCCACCTGCAAATCGGCGATGAAGTGCGGGTCGCGCTCGAAGCGGTCGAAGACGGTTGGGGCGAGACGCGCCTGTCGCGCGAAAAAGCCAAGCGCCTGGAAACCTGGGCGGAACTTGAAACCGCCTTTTCCGACGAAGCTGCGGTTGAGGGGATCATCAGCGGGCGAGTCAAAGGCGGATATACCGTTGACGTTCAAGGCGTACGCGCCTTCCTACCGGGTTCCTTGGTTGACATTCGCCCGGTGCGCGACGCCACCGACCTTGAAGGCAAACAGCTTGAATTTAAGCTGATCAAACTGGATCAAAAGCGCAACAACGTGGTCGTTTCTCGCCGCGCGGTACTTGAGGAAGCGACCAGCGCTGAACGTGAAGCCTTGCTTGCCACCCTGCAGGAAGGCATGCAAATGAAAGGGGTGGTGAAAAACCTGACCGACTACGGTGCCTTCGTCGATCTGGGTGGCATCGACGGCCTTCTGCACATCACCGACATGGCCTGGCGGCGCATCAAGCACCCGAGTGAAATCGTCAATGTCGGCGATGAAATTTCAGTGAAAGTGCTCAAGTTCGACCGCGAGCGAAATCGGGTCTCCCTTGGTCTCAAGCAGCTCGGCGAAGACCCCTGGAGTTCGATCACTGCCCGCTACCCGGTCGGCACCCGCGTGATGGCCAAAGTAACCAACCTGACCGACTACGGCTGCTTCGCGGAGATCGAGGAAGGGGTTGAAGGCCTGGTTCACGTGTCGGAGATGGACTGGACCAACAAAAACATCCACCCGTCCAAGGTCGTTCAGGTCGGAGACGAGGTGCAGGTGCAAATCCTGGATGTCGATGAAGAGCGCCGACGCATCTCCCTTGGCATCAAGCAGTGCATGCAAAATCCTTGGGAGGCGTTTTCTGGCAGCCATGCCAAGGGCGACAAGGTGATTGGACGCATCAAATCGATCACGGACTTTGGCGTCTTCGTTGGGCTCGACGGCAACATCGATGGGCTGGTGCATCTTTCGGACCTGTCTTGGGATGACGAAGGAGAAGAAGCCGTACGCAATTACAAGAAAGGCGACGAAATCGAGGCGGTCATTCTGTCCATCGACCCTGACCGAGAGCGCATTTCACTTGGCATCAAGCAACTGGAAGGCGACGCTTTCAGTGACTACCTGACCGAGCACGACCGTGGCAGCGTGGTCCAGGGCACCGTGACCAGTGTCGAGGAGCGCCAGGCGGTGCTCGAACTGGCGCCAGGGGTGGAAGGGATCCTCAAGGTGGCAGATGCCAGCATTGACAAGATCACGGACGTTCGTCAGGTCTTGAAAGAAGGTGACCAAACCGAAGTCAAGATTGTCGGGGTGGACAGGAAGAACCGCACCCTTGGGGTTTCGATCCGCGCCAAAGACATGGACGATGAAAAGCAAGCGGTGCGAGACCATCAGCAGCAGGAAGCCGAGTTGACCTCGCCGACCACCATCGGCGACCTCATCAAGGCGCAGCTGGAAGAACAAAACTAAGGCTGATGAATGGCGGGTTGTCCTGGAAGCTGATTCCCGGGCAACCCTTGCCTGTCGGTCGTGACTGCGGTATCACTGGGTGCCATGACCAAATCCGAATTGATCGAGCAGATTGCCGCTGAGCAGCCGCACCTTCCACTTCAAGACGTCGAACTCGCCGTCAAAAGCATGTTGCAGCTGATGACCGATGTGCTGGCCTCCGGGCGCCGCATTGAAGTGCGCGGTTTCGGAAGTTTCTCTCTCCACTACCGTCCACCCCGCCTCGGGCGCAACCCAAAAACGGGGGAG
>DHQM01000040.1:10913-13579 GCA_002408105.1 Gammaproteobacteria bacterium UBA5338
GCAACCCAAAAACGGGGGAGTCGGTGTCCCTTGCGGGGAAATACGTCCCCTATTTCAAGCCAGGCAAAGAGCTGCGTGACCGTGTCAACCAGAGCGCTTCGGAACTCGATTGAGATCGCTCAATAGGGGCTGGTCCCTCACCGCCTAGGGTCAACCCGAACCCCCAAGGATCCCCCATGGTTTGGCTGCGCCGACTGGTTTATCTACTGGTAGTCATTCCCGCTGCCGCAGTGGGGCTGCTGTTTGTGATCGAGAACTCCGCTCCGGTCGAGCTGCGCTTTTTGCTGTGGCATTCGCCGCCCTTATCGGTTGGAATCTGGCTGCTGCTCGCATTGTCGCTCGGGCTCGTCTTCGGCGTGACAGCAGGTTCGGTCGGGCGCATCGGGCGCCGGCGCAAACGCCGCCCGCCACGCCGCGGGAGCAGCCCTTGAGTGCAGACAGCGTCCTGCTGTTCGGGGTCCTGTTGCTGGCCATCGGAGCGGGGTGGTGGCTGGGTCGGCGCAGCCGGTCGGTGGCGATGGAACCCTCTGATTTTGACTCGAGCAAAGGCTATTACCGGGGCCTGAACTACCTCTTGAACGACGAACCGGATGAAGCGATCGACACCTTCATCCAGATTCTCGAAGTCAACCGCGACACCCTGGACACCTACCTGGTGATCGGCCAGCTGTTGCGCCGCCGTGGAGAAACCGAGCGCGCCATTCGCATTCACCAGAACCTGATGGCCCGTTTCGACCTGGAGCCAACGATCCTTGCACGCGTCAAGCTCGAACTCGCCCAAGACTACCTGACCGCTGGCGTGTACGACCGCGCTGAACGGCTGCTGCGTGAGTTACAGAAAGAAGGCGAAGACATTCGCGGCGAGGCGCTGCGGTTGTTGCAGGAAATCTACCAGACCACGCAGGAATGGGAACTCGCGATTCATGCGGCAGAACACCAGCTCACGGCCCGGCGCAGCCTGCTGCTGCGCCGGGCCATCCCCACAGACGCTTCGGCCCCTCGCCGAAGAGCCATCGCACACTACTGCTGTGAGTTGGCCAAGAAGAAGATTGACGCAAAATCCTGGCGAGAGGCGCGTGGCTACCTGAAGCGAGCGCTCGCCCACGACCGCTCGTCCGTGCGAGCCAGCATGTTGCTGGCGGAACTCGAGGCCCACTGTGGCGCGCCCCAGCGCGCCCTGCGGGCGTATCAAAAAATACCCGAGCAGGACCCAGACTGGCTTCCTGAAATCGTTCAGGAGTTGGTGCAGCGGCTGCGTGGTACCGCAGCAGAGGAGGAGGCACTCCGCTTCCTGCAACAGTGCCTCGATCGGCATCCTTCGGCGACCTTGACACTCACCGTCGCGGACTTGATTGGCTGGCAATCCGGATCCGACGCCGCCGCAGCATTCCTGGAAGAGCGGCTCGTTGCCGGCCCGAACTTGCACGTTTTGGTAGAATACCTCACCCAGGAGCTTGCAACGCGCGCGGGGGATGCGCCGTCTGGCATGCGGATCACCCGCGATCTGTTGCGACAGTTGCTGACGCATCAACCCAGGTACCGTTGTCGAAACTGTGGCTATCAGGGCAACGAGCTCCACTGGCAGTGCCCGAGCTGCAAGACCTGGAGTGAAAACAAGCCCATTTACGGGATGGATGGCGAATAGCGCAGCATGTTCGGGCGTCGAGCTTGCCACTCCCACCCAAAGTCTGACTCGACCCAGGCCCGAGCCATGCACCACACGCAGTCTTCCATCGTTGTGGCCTTGGATTTCCCCACCCAGGACGCGGCGCTTGAAATCGCAAGGCAGTTGGACCCAACCCGATGCCGGGTCAAGGTGGGTAAGGAACTCTTTACTCGAGAAGGCCCAGCCGTGGTTCGCGCGCTGCATGCGCTCGGTTTCGAAGTGTTCCTCGACCTCAAGTTCCACGATATCCCCAACACGGTCGCCAGGGCGCTGGATGCGGCAGCCGATCTCGGCGTCTGGATGGTCAACGTCCACGCGACCGGTGGGCGAACCATGCTGGAGGCCGCCGCCGAGCGCCTGGCGAAGCGGGGCACGTCCCGACCGCTACTGATCGGTGTAACCCTGCTGACCAGCCTGCATGATGCCGATTTGCCCGAACTTGGTTGGGCGCCCGATGCGGGCCGTCAGGTGGTGCGGCTGGCCGCGTTGGTGGCGGACTGCGGTCTCGATGGCGTGGTTTGCTCCGCCCGCGATTTGACCAACTTGCAAGCACGCGTTGGTGACCGGCTGCTGTACGTGACGCCCGGCATTCGCCCCAGTGACGCGCCGCCCGATGATCAGGCGCGCACCGCGACGCCCGCCGAAGCGTGGGCCGCGGGGGCTCACCACCTCGTCATCGGGCGGCCCATCACCAAGGCGGCGGATCCAGCGGCCGCAGTGGAGGGGGTTCTTCGTACCTTAAGGTGAGCAGCCCTCTGGCCTGTATCGACAGCTGCTGGTTTTTTCGCTAAGTTGCACCCGTCGGCAGGAAGCCGGCGTCATCCGCGTTTCCATTTCTCGGAAACCGGTCCACGCAGGGAGGTACCTCAGATGATTTCATTCAATTTCGAATCTGCTCGCAACCGCAGCCGGGTGGCAGTGTGCGCTGCGCTCGTCGCTTTGGCTTGCACCTTTTCTACGCCTGCATCGGCTGGGACGGGGAACATCAACACCGCCACTG
>DHQM01000062.1:0-942 GCA_002408105.1 Gammaproteobacteria bacterium UBA5338
TGTACCGGTACAAGCGCCCACCGGTACAAGCGCCCCCTGCACCGGCCACTCGTCATCGCGGGCAAACCCACCCGCATCCACCAAAGCGTCCAGCAACGCTTCCTTGCTGACGACCGCTACCGGCCTCCGCAACTGCACAAGCTGGTGGAGCAATTGGGCTGGGATGGGTTGAACCTGGAACCCTAGGGACGCGAGCCCCCTGAACAGGAAGGGCTTGATGCACACAGGCTAGGCCGAAAGTGGCATGCGCGAGCCGGACACCAAAGGCAGTTCAAAGAAAAAGGTGGACCCACACCCGGCTTGAGACTCGAACCCAACAGTGCCACCCATCTTTTCGACAAGTTCCTTGCAGATCGCAAGGCCAAGCCCGGTGCCACCGGTACTGCGCGAATCTCCGGATTCGGCCTGGCTGAATTTCTCGAACAAATGTGGCTGAAAAGCGGCAGGGATGCCTTTGCCGAAATCTCGAACCTGAATGCGGCAGTCTGTGTCTGTGGTGGTGACGAACACCTCGATGTCGCTGCCAGGGTCAGAGAATTTGCTTGCGTTCGACAGGTAGTTCGACAACACCTGCACGAAACGAGCTTGGTCCACCTCAACAGCGGCATCCGACTCGGGGCTCAAGAACCGGTACTGCACCTGGTACTGGTCCCCATAGGCCCGGTTGAGGGCGATGGTTTCCTGCACCAGGTCACGCACCGCGTGGGGCCGCACATCGAGATCCATCTTGCCCGCAATGACTTTTTCCATATCGAGCAAATCGTTGATGAGCGCGACCAAACGGTCGCAGTTGCGCTGCGCGGTATCGAGCATTGTCCCGACTTTGGCTGGCAGCTCGCCCAACCGTCCAGAGTTGGCCATGGCAATGGCGCCATTGATGGATGTCAGTGGGGTTCTGAGCTCATGGCTGACGGTGGCGATGAACTCATTCTGCATGCGCTC
>DHQM01000062.1:1198-3676 GCA_002408105.1 Gammaproteobacteria bacterium UBA5338
TGCGCTCGGTAATGTCCCGCAAAATACCAATGAAAAATGCCCGGCCCCGATGTTCAAACTGATTGATCGCAAGTGCAATGGGGAAGGTCTCCCCATTGGCCCGCAGCCCCTCCAACTCACGCTCCTTGCCGATGATTTTTGTGCCCCCGGTGCCGGTGAATCCGGCGAGGTAGCGGTCGTGGTCGCGGGCGAATGAATCGGGCATCAACCGGTTGATGCTCTCGCCAATGATCGTGCTTTCTGGATACCCGAAAATCTTTTCCGCAGCGCGGTTGAACGACTCGATCTGACCCTTGCCATCAATGGTGATCACGGCATCGACGATGTTGTCGATGATTTCCTGGCGCAGTTGGCGTTGGTCTTCGATGTCCCGCAGATACGCATTGATGCTCGCCGACATGCTGTTGAAGGCCTCAGTGACCGAGGCGATCTCCACCGGGCCACCGACCGGCAACCGACGACGAAAAGTGCCGTCGGACAACTCGCGCGCCGCCCCCTGCAAGTTGGAGAGCGGCAAGGTGACGTTTCGCCTGAGCAACAAAGTTGCCACCAAGGTCGCCACGATGGCGATGAACAGGTCGGGGGCGCGCTCGGCGAGCAGTCGCTCGAACAGCAACGCGCGCTCGGCGCTCAGATCGTACGAAATATAAACGAACCCCCGCCCCCCGCCCGGCGCCCGGCGCCCGAATTCGGTCCTGTATGCCCATGACTGCAGTCAGCCGAGTCCCCTTGTCATGGGTTTCGAGCGTCACCTCGCGCCGCGACCGTGCGGACTCCATCAACGCTTCGGTCAGGTCCGGCAGGGCAGCCAGAGCTGGCTGCTCGCGCAGGGCGAAGTTGGTGGACGTCACCACGATGCCTGCACCATCAACAACAGCCGCTGTTGCCAGCCGCGGATCGGTGCCCAGCAGCGTGAGGTCTTCAACCACAAACTGCGGGTCGACGTCCTGGAGCCGCTCAGTGAGCCGCGCGAGATGCGCCGCGTAGCGCTGAACATCAGCCGCCGCTTGGTCGGTCATCTCCTGCTGGCGCCGCGAAAGACCGTTCACCATGCTGGTCAGGACCATCAGGCCCACCATGGTGCACAGCAGGATGGGGAGCAGACTGCGAAGAGAATGCATGCGGGCCATATCAATCGGGCAGATGGCTGCCGTCGACAAGCCCGCTGAGGTCCGGCCGAGCATCGAGCAGTCCTGCCCGGACCATGGTGTCGGACAAGCGCTCAGCTGCCTCCTCAAGTTTGGGAGCCGGCCCCTGAAGAAACGTCCGGTTCGTTGCGAGGTCGGTCAATTGAATGCCGGTGTACGCGCCTGCCACCTCCTCGGGCTGCAACAGCAACCGCCTGGCAAGAATCGGCGAGGCTTGGTCCGGGTTTTGTAACCAGTGGTCACGGGCCGAAAAGTGCGCCGCGACCAGCGTGGAGATGGCCGACGGGCTCCGCTCGGCAGCTTTGGGGAGCACAGCGAGTACATCAACGATTCGCCCGACGATCTCTGAGCTATCGAACAGCTGCACCGCTCCCTCCTTGATGAGCCGTGTACGGACCGGCTCGAAGGTGATCACGGCATCGACCTTGCCCTCCCGGTAGACACCTGGGTGGCGGTTGACGGTTGTGTGGACCACCTCGACGTCATCCATTGTCAAGCCTGCCCCGCTCAACACAGCATCGAGCATGATTGCGCCGACCGCTGAATGTTCAACACCGATGCGCTTGCCTCTCAGTTCTTGCAGGCTGGTGATGGATGGGCGAGCCAGCAAAACATCGGCACCTACGGAAACGTCCAACACCGCAACCACCTGCAAGCTCAGTCCCTCGGCGCGGGCACCGAGGACTTCATCGAGGGTGAGCATTGCACCCTCCACAGAACCGGCCGCCAACGCCTGGATGCCCGCGGTGGCAGAGGGGAACTCGACCAGGCGGATCTGGTTGGTGTCGAAGTACTTAAGCTCTCGGGCGAGGTACACCATCTCGTACCCCGGCCACACGTTGGAGGCTATGCGCAGCAGGGGTTCGGACCGCTGTCCGCAGCCGGAAAGCAGCAAGACAAGCACCGCCAGAAGTGGCAGCGGCGCTTTGCAGAATCGGTGGTACATGGTGGCGGCCTCCTGCCAGCTTTTTTCCTCGTCTTACAGTATAGAGGTACCAACCGAGGGTTCCTCGCCATGCCCGATGGAGGCGACGCCACCCGGTCGATCCGTTCAGTCAGGTATCATGGCGTCTCATCAGTCATGAACGCCGGTGCCCCGCCCTGGCTGCCTCCTTGCGAGCGCACAGGGTCCCTTAGGTGGGGGCCGATGGTGACTCAGCATCGGCTGGCGCAGACCCACGTGGGATCGACAAACCACAGCCCGCGCCGCCAGCTCTGCAGCCCACGCGAACTCAACCACACCCGAACAAGCGCATTCGCACATCCATGCCCACCGCCGATCAGCTGCTGCAGACGACCTATGGCTACGCCGCCTTTCGTGGCCAGCAGC
>DHQM01000024.1 GCA_002408105.1 Gammaproteobacteria bacterium UBA5338
GTGATCGACCGCTGCTGGGCATTGGGAGAACACAACCCCATCCGGTTTATTCATGATGTGGGCGCGGGCGGTCTGTCCAACGCGTTGCCCGAGTTGGTCAAGGACGGAGGGGTTGGTGGGTTGTTTCAACTTCGCTCGATTCCATCTTCTGAGCCAGGTCTTTCACCGCTGGAAATTTGGTGCAACGAGGCGCAGGAGCGCTATGTACTTGCAGTTGCTGGCGAGGACATGGAGCGCTTCGCCGCGATCTGCGATCGGGAGCGTTGCCCGTATGCTGAGGTGGGTCACTCACTGGAGCAGCCGCTGCTGCGCGTCGAGGACTCCCATTTTGGCAATGCACCGGTTGATCTGCCGTTGTCCGTGCTGTTCGGCAAGCCACCGAAGATGCACCGCCAGGCCTGGCGCGACCCGTCGCGGCCCGATGCACTGTGCTTCGAATCGATGTCCTTCAAGGACGCAGTCCAGCGGGTGCTGCGTCTTCCTGCTGTCGCGAGCAAGGAGTTTTTGATCACCATTGGCGATCGATCGGTCACTGGCCTGGTCGCCAGGGATCAGATGGTCGGTCCCTGGCAGGTGCCTGTCAGTGATGTCGCCGTGACTGCGGCAACCTACGAGGGCCACTTGGGCGAGGCCATGGCCATGGGGGAACGGGCGCCCATCGCGCTCATCGATGGACCAGCATCAGGGCGCATGGCGGTTGGGGAAGCGATCACCAACATCGCGGCGGCGCGCATCGAACGGCTAGGCGATGTGAAGTTGTCAGCGAACTGGATGGCGGCCTGTGGACATGGGGATGAGGACGCGCGCTTGTTCGATGCCGTGCGGGCTGTGGCGCTGGACCTTTGCCCGGCGCTTGGCGTGGCCGTCCCCGTCGGCAAGGATTCGCTGTCCATGCGCACCGCCTGGCACGATGCCGGTGGTGATACAAAAGAAGTGACTGCACCGCTGTCCCTGATTGTCAGCGCGTTCGCCCCTGTGGTCGACGTGCGCGCGACACTCACGCCAGAACTCGCCACCGTCGATTCCGGATGCCTGTGGGCCATTGACCTCGGTCGGGGGCGCAATCGCCTGGGTGGCTCCGCCCTGGCACAGGTATATGGCCAGGTGGGTGACCAGGCGCCGGACCTTGATGACCCCGCGGACCTGCGGGCGTTTTTTGAGTTGATTCAGACAGCGGCCGCGCAGGGCATGCTGCAGGCATACCATGACCGCAGCGACGGTGGGTGGCTGGTGACGCTATTGGAAATGGCCTTCGCTGCCCGTTGTGGGCTGGACCTGCACTTCGAAGCCCCGTCCGCTGGTGCGGCTGATCCCATGGCGCTGTTGTTCAACGAAGAACTTGGCGCTGTGGTGCAGGTGAGGAGCGCACAGGAAGCGCAGTGGCAAGCGCTCACCCAAGCACTTGGCTTGGGCGATGTGGCGCACCCGATCGGTCAAGTGGTTCCCGGGCAGGGCATTCGGATTCGCTGCGCCAATCGGCTGGTTTTCAGCGGTGACCGCGCGGCATTGCAGCAATGCTGGGCGGAGACCAGCTACCGCATGCAGTCGCTGCGGGACAACCCGAGCTGCGCAGAAGAGGCCTTTGCGGCGATCGCGGATCCCAACGATCCTGGCCTCAGGGTGGAGTTGACCTTCGATTTCCAAGATGAGGCCCCCCTGATCGCAGTTGGTGCCCGTCCACGGGTGGCGGTGCTGCGCGAGCAAGGCGTGAACGGCCAGACAGAAATGGCCGCCGCGTTTGACCGCGCCGGTTTTACCGCGGTCGATGTGCACATGAGTGACCTGTTGTCGGGGCGAGTCGACCTCGACGGTTTCTCCGGGTTGGTTGCCTGCGGTGGGTTTTCCTATGGCGATGTACTGGGTGCCGGTCAGGGATGGGCGAAGCAGATCCTCTACCACGACAGCTTGTGCCGCCGCTTTGATGATTTTTTCGCCCGCACGGACCGGTTTGCGCTTGGGGTCTGCAACGGCTGTCAGATGCTGGCTGGGCTCAAGCGCCTGATTCCGGGCGCGCAGGATTGGCCGACCTTGCTGCGCAACCGCTCGGAGCAGTTCGAGGCGCGGCTTTCTTTGGTGCGCGTTGAACCATCACCCTCGGTGTTGTTGGCGGGTATGGCCGGTTCGATCATGCCAATTGCTGTGGCCCATGGTGAGGGCCGAGCGCACTGGGCGGATGCAACCGCTCAAGCGCGTTGCCATGTGGCCGTCCGCTACCTGGGCGCGGATGACCAGCCGGCGGAATCGTACCCCGCCAATCCCAACGGCTCCCCGGCGGGAGCCACGGGGTTCACCAACCAGGACGGGCGGGTCACCATCCTCATGCCGCACCCTGAGCGGGTGTTCCGGCGCAGCCAGTTTTCCTACTACCCGCCGGGGGAAGGGGAGCTGGGCCCGTGGTTGCGTCTGTTCACCAACGCACGGAGCTGGCTAACCAACTCCTAAAAGTCCCCACCTGTTGCCCGGATGCTCGGAGCCGCTAGGCGTCGCAAAGGCCTTTGGCGGCCATGGCGTCAGGGTGGCATGACCCTGTCGGGCCAGTACCCCTGACCCGCTGATCGGCCCCTCCCGATGCTCAACCGTTGCCGGCCATCGGCCGCGTCACCCCGCCCTCGGCCTGTGACCTTCCCCTGCACCGGCATTGGCTCACGCAGCTGCACAGGGATTTTCTTTGCAATACGAAATGCGAATCGTTATTATTAGTATAAAATTCCCTTGCAGTTCGGAGTCCCGATGAAGCTTTGCTGGAGCCCCAAAGCACTGGTGGCACTTGTCTGTGCCAGTACCTTTTCCTTTGCTGCCGAACCCAGGGGGGACGATCCGAATACGGAAACCCTGGTGGTACTCGGGACCACCTACCGGCACACCGCCACCAAGTCTGCGCTCGAGCCTGACCGCACGCCCCAGGGGATTTCCGTGATTTCCGCGGAAACGCTGTCGCTACGGGGTACCGACTCTGTGGCTGAGGCCCTGCGGTACGTTCCGGGGGTGACCACGGAGTTGCGGGGTGGGGCAGTGAGCCGCCTGGACCTGTTCAACATTCGCGGGTTCGAGACCGTGCAAAACTACTTTGATGGCTTGCAGCTGTTGTACAACGGCTGGAACCTACAGCCCCAGATCGACGCGGCGGCTGTCCGCCAAATTGAAGTCTTCAAAGGCCCCACCTCTGTGCTGTACGGCAACATGCCCCCCGGAGGCTTGGTCAACCTGATCGGCTACAGTCCCGAGCGCACACCGCAGCATGAGGTTGAACTGGCTACTGGCAGCCGGAACCTGCGTGCCGGCACCCTGCGTTCCACAGGGCCGATCGGAGATTCACCGCTGAGCTACACCGCCCTCGCCAAGAGGTTGACCTGGCTTGTC
>DHQM01000126.1:0-302 GCA_002408105.1 Gammaproteobacteria bacterium UBA5338
CCCAGGCGCTTGATGCGCTTGGCGGTCTCCTGAATCTGATCGCGGATGTTGTCCATGCCATCTGTCGTCGCCCGAACGGTGGCCGTGCCGTTTTTGGCAATGGCGACAGACCGCTCGGCAACCTGAGCCGACTCCAGGGCATGTGCCGAAACCTGATCGATGCTCTGGGCCATTCGATTGATGGCGTCCGAGGCCGCTGCAATTTCCTGGGCCTGGTGCTCCGACGCCTCCGCGAGTTGACGCGCGGTTGCACTGGAATCCTGGGCTCCGCCAGACACCAGCTCCGAAATCTCGTGGATGGA
>DHQM01000126.1:564-849 GCA_002408105.1 Gammaproteobacteria bacterium UBA5338
ATCGCCCCGGTGAAGTCTTCACTGACGGTGACTGTGGTGGTGAGGTCACCATCGGCCAGCCCCTCAAGTTCATCAAGCAAGCGCAGAATCGCTTCTTGGTTGCGGGCGTTGGTGCCTGAACTCTGTGCCAAGCGTGCAGTGGTCTGACGCCGCGCGAGCCAGGCAGCGGCTCCAAACATTGCCAAGGCCAACACCACCAACACCAGGTTGGCCGCGGGCACCAGCCAAGGCGCGGCCGCCGGCTCGGTCAGTGCAGCCGAGGCTGCCGACAGGCGGGGGGGGGGA
>DHQM01000126.1:1010-7770 GCA_002408105.1 Gammaproteobacteria bacterium UBA5338
ATCAGGACGACATTGCTGCTGAGCGCGGCGCCGGCGACGCCCGAGACGATGGCGCTGTCGGCGAGCGCCAACTTTTGTGGCACCAACTCAGAGACAGCAGCAAGCGCCGCCGCAAAGGCTTCGCGGTCAAACTCGGTGGAGCTGCGCAGGAGCCCTTGCGGCGCTTCAATCACATCCGGAAGGGCATTGATGGCGGCCAAGCTGCCTGCCTCCGCTGCGCTCAGCAGCGCCTGGGTCGCTGTTGAATCCGACCGTGGGCCACCAAAGGGGTCAGCCATGGACGCCACGGTCGTCACCTCAAGCTCGGCCACTTGGCGCATGAGCACAGACCAGGCTTCCAACCCAGCGGCCAGCGATGTCTGGTCTTGCTGGAGGCGGTTCCAGGCTGTCGTCAGGTCACCCGAAGCAGCGGGCGCACCAAACAGTTGAGCACCAAGGCCGGCGCTCTGGGTCTGTAGACGTTCGGTGAGGCGCATCTGACTCTGTTCGAGTTGTGCCATGCGCGGCGGCAAGTCCTTGACCAGGGCGGTCAAATCGTGGCTGCGCGCGACCGTTGCCAGTTGGTTCGCGTGACTGCGAAACTCCATCGCGGCCTGTTCCAAAGCCCGTGTACGGAGCTGCTGCTGGTCCAACAACAGCGTGTTCACCACCACCAGTGCAAGGGCCAACACACCCGCCACCAGGGCGATGGCCATTCCTGGCGTTGGCCGAAAACCCGCGTCCGTCTGGGGGCTAGAGCTGCTCATGGCGATAGATCCTCAAAAATCCAGTGCGTTCAAGTCTAGTGAAGTTTGTCGGGGTGCCGTTTCGGTTTGGCCTAGAGTGCAATCTGCTGGAGCAGCGGCCCCTGGGCCAGCCGCCGGGTGCTGATTCGGGTCCACAGCACTTCGTTCCGCCAGAAGGCGCCCTCAATGTACGGCGCCATTTCGCTGCTGATGCCTGCAGAGCTAAGGGTGTCCGTGGCTTCCGCCACCTGTTGCATGCCAAACACCTTGCTGACCAGCAGACCGCAATAGTGGTCGCCCATGTCAACCGCCAACACCCGGCGTTGGCGTTTCGGTGCGCCGCGGTTGCTCCCGACCAGGCCTTCAAGGTCATACACCGGCAACAACCGGCCCCGCAGGTTGGCAACGCCAAGCACCCAGGGTTTGACGCCAGGCAGGCGCGTACACTTGGGAACACTGATGATTTCCGCCACCTCATCCATGGGGGCCACCATGCGCTGGCCGTGCAACAGAAAGCCAATGCCCGTGGTCATCCGCGGATCGGCCGCGGTTTCAGGGACGGCCAAAGCTCGACCGCTCGCGCAAGCGCGCTGAATGCCCGCCAACAGATCGAAGGGTTCAAGGCGCCCGGCTGTGTTCATAGGGCCGCCCGAGGGTCAACGATGCGCGCGATGGCGTTGAGCAACGCCTTCTCTTGCACCGGCTTGATGAGGTAGTCAGTGGCCCCTTGGCGCATGCCCCACACGCGGTCCGTTTCTTGGTCTTTGGTGCTCACCAGCACCACTGGAATGTCTTTGGTGAGCGGATCTCGCGACAGCTGCCGGGTCGCGTGAAACCCATTGAGGCCAGGCATCACGACGTCCATCAGCACCAGGTCCGGCGCATGCCGTTGCGCCTTGACGACCCCGTCTTCGCCGTTGGTCGCCACCATTACCTTGTAGCCATGCTTGCGCAGAATCCCCGACATTGACTCGACTTCTGTGGGCGAATCGTCCACGATCAGCACATTCTGTACGGCTTTCACTGCCCGCCTCCTGGTGCATTAACTGCGACGCGATATTCCACTGCGCTGGGTCCTGTCATCGTTTCAGCGTCAATGGCGCTGAACATGCGCCTCAATGGCACCGAACAGTTCGTCTTTGCTGAACGGCTTGGTGAGGTACTCGTCGGAGCCGCAAATCCGGCCCTTGGCCTTGTCGAACAGGCCGTCCTTGCTCGACAACATGATCACCGGCGTACCGCTGAACTCACGGTTGTTCTTAATGAGCGCGCAGGTCTGGTACCCGTCCAGCCGCGGCATCATCACGTCCACGAAAATGATGTGCGGGCGACGCTCCGCGATTTTCGCCAGGGCTTCAAAACCATCCGTGGCGGTGACCACCTCGCAGCCGGCTTTGGCCAATAAGGTTTCAGCGGTGCGGCGAATGGTCTTGCTGTCGTCGATCACCATCACTTTGAGGTCTGCAAAACTGTGCTCCATAGGTCCAACCTGCCCTGTGTTGAAAGTGGCTTGTACGCCGGTTGCTGGCGTACTTTCCGCGCTCTCCTAAGCCTAGTCGGCCCCTGAGGCCGCGCCATCGCCGCCCAAAGGTTCTGTGATTCCGCACGCATTTGTGTGTTCGCAGCGACACGCTTGCCCGACCGGGTGGAGCGGGTTAACGTAGCCCGCCCGGCGGTGCCACCCGCGGGTCCTGTCGAACGCACCCGGAGCCCGGTCATCCATGAGCCTTTCCATCGCCGTCCTGATGGACCCCATCGCCTCGATTCACTACAAAAAAGACAGCACGCTGGCGATGCTGTGGGGCGCACAAGACCGCGGCTGGTCGTTGCACTACCTGGAACAAGGGGACCTGTTTCTGACCGACGGCGTGGCAATGGGCCGCAGCCGGCCGCTCAGCGTTGCGCGCGATCCGAACGATTGGTATTGCCTTGGTGCGCCCGAGTACGCTCCGCTTTCCCGCTTCGATGTCATCCTGATGCGCAAGGACCCGCCTTTCGACATCAATTACATCTATAGCACGTATCTTCTGGAATGGGCGGAACGGGCCGGTGTGCTGGTTGTGAATCGCCCGCAGGCGCTGCGCGACTGCAACGAGAAGCTGTTCGCAGCGCAGTTTCCCGACCTGGTGCCCCCGCTACTGGTCAGCAGCGACGCCTCTCAGTTGCGTGGCTTTTTCCATGAACACGGCGACGTCGTGGTCAAGCCCCTTGATGGCATGGGCGGTCAATCGGTGTTCCGGCTGACGCCCAATGACCCCAACGTGGGCGTAATCTTGGAAACACTCACCGCCTACGGCCAGCGCCCCATCATGGCCCAACGCTACATTCCGGAAATCACCGAAGGCGACAAGCGCATCTTGGTGATCGATGGTGAGCCTGTTCCCTACGCCCTGGCCCGCATCCCTGCACAAGGCGAAACGCGAGGCAACCTTGCAGCTGGAGGGCGCGGGGAGGGTCGCGAGTTGACCACCAGAGACCGCTGGATCTGCGAACAGGTCGCGCCAACCCTGAAGGCCATGGGGCTGCTGTTCGTCGGGCTCGACGTGATCGGCGACTACCTCACGGAAATCAACGTCACCAGTCCCACCTGCATCCGTGAGCTGGAAGCCCAGTTTTCCATCGACATCGCCGGACAACTGTTGGACGCCATCGCGGCACATCGCGGGCGTTGAGGTGCAACCATGGCGATGGCCGGACAGCCGAGAGTCTCGGACACTGACCGTTTTGGCTTCACCACCTTCTTGGCGCTGGTGTTCCATGCCGCAGTGTTCTTGGGCATCGGTTTCCAACTCCCGGAGCCGTCCCCGTCACCACCCAGCGTCGAAGTCACCATCGCCACCCAGCCGTCCGCAGAGCGCCCAGAACAAGCGGATTTTCTGGCGCAAGCCAATCAAACCGGCAGTGGCACCGAGGCCGATGCAGTCCAGCCCACCACCGACATGCGCGCCCCGGCAGCCAACCCGACTCAGCATCCAGAAGCCGCTGCGACCCAGCCCGTGACACCAAGCCCACCACAGCCCCAGCCGCGGATCACGACTGAGAGGCGCAACGAAGACGCCGTCACCCGCATTGAACAACCTCCGCCCCCTCCGGAACCCGAGCCGGAGCTGGAGCCAATAGAGATCGACCCGGAGCGGCTCAGCCGCAGCATCGAAATAGCAGGGCTGGAAGCCGAGTTGGACCGCCAACGCAACCTGTACGCACGCCGGCCTCGGGTGCGGACCATCAATGCCGCCTCGACCCAACAGGCACTGGACGCGGCTTACCTCAATGCATGGCGCAAGAAAGTGGAGCGCATCGGCAACCTCAACTACCCGGCCGAAGCCCGGCGTCAACAAATTTTCGGCAATGTGCGTTTGTTGGTCGCCTTGCTTCCAGATGGGTCGGTGAACCGCGTGGAGGTGCTGGAGTCATCGGGGTATCCACTGCTCGACGAGGCGGCGGTCAAAATCGTTCGCCTTGCAGCTCCCTTCAGCCCCTTCCCTCCGGAACTGAGCCAGGAAGTGGACGTCCTGCAGATCATCCGCACCTGGAGTTTTCGCAAGAACCGCTACAGCTCGTCGTGACCCAAGACGCGCTTGCCGGCAGTGGAGCGCCGCGGGATACTGGGCCCACTGGAGACGCCGAGGCCGATTGGGTGTGGAATTTCTTCGCGACCATTTTCTGATCGCCATGCCGAACATGTGCGATCCACGCTTTTCCCAAACCCTCACCTACCTGTGTGAACACAATGCGCAAGGTGCGATGGGCCTGGTCGTAAACCGACCTCTGCAGCTGTCACTCTCGACCTTGCTGGAACAGGTGGCCATTCCCTTGAGTGCGACCATGGCAACAGACCCGCCGGTGTACGCCGGTGGTCCGGTCCAAACCGACCACGGGTTCATCCTGCACCGCAGCCCCCCGGACACCTTTGCTGCAACACTCCAGGTCACCGACGAGATCGGTGTAACAACATCACAGGACATTCTGCAGGCACTGGCCAAGGGAGAGGGGCCGGCGGAGTTTCTGGTGGCGATCGGCTATGCTGGCTGGGGCCCCGGACAGTTGGAAAAGGAGCTTGCAGAAAACGCCTGGCTCACGGTGGGCGCAGACCCCAACACCCTCTTCCGAGTCCCTGCTGCAGCGCGCTTGCAGGCTGCAGCAGACCACCTCGGGGTCAACCTCCAGTTGCTGGCCCCCGAAGGCGGGCGGGCTTGAACCCGTTTAAGGTGGCTCCCTGCAAACCCTTCTAGGCTTCGATTTCGGGGTGACCAAGATCGGCGTGGCCGTGGGCCAGACACTCACCGCAACCGCCACACCCCTGGAGGTTGTGGCCGCACGCGATGGGCAGCCCGACTGGTCACAGCTGGATCGACTGATCAAACAGTGGCGCCCCGACGCCATGGTGGTGGGCGAACCACTCAACATGGACGACAGCGACAGCCCGATGGCCCAGCGGGCGCGCAAATTTCGCAACCGACTCGCGGACCGGTACCATTGTCCGGTTCACTTGGTGGACGAACGGCTGAGTTCACGTGCCGCACGGACACGCCAATCGCCGCGTGCGCGGCGCCGCGAGACCAAGATCGACGCCGTCGCTGCGCAAGTGATTCTTGAAACCTGGTTGGCACACGCCAGCGATGACGCCACGGGAGTGCGGGATGGACCTGCCTGAAATCGACCCTCTACTGGACCAGATGGCCGAACGGTTGCGTGACCGCTTTCGCCAGGGGCAGCCACCTGCGTTGATTGGCATTCAAACCGGTGGCGTGTGGATTGCTGAAGCCTTGCGCCAACGATTGCGTCGCACCGACCCGCTCGGGGTGCTGAACATCAGCTTTTATCGGGACGATTTCACCCGCATTGGGCTGCACCCTCAGGTTGAACCTTCGGAGTTGCCCTTCTCAGTCGAGGGACAACACCTGGTGCTGGTGGACGACATCATCATGAGCGGGCGAACCGTGCGCGCCGCCCTCAATGAGCTTTTCGACTATGGCCGGCCGGCCTCAGTCACCCTCGCCGTGCTGCTGGATGTCGGTCGGCGCGAGTTGCCACTCCAGCCGGACATTTGTGGCGCCGAAGTCCAGCTGGAAAAGCAGCAGCGCATCAAGTTGCAGGGACCGGCGCCCCTGAGCCTGCGCCTGGACGAGCAGAAAACCCGCTGAACCTGCACAGGCGCATCGACATCAGATACACTGCGCCGGCCATGACACCCCCCCCACACGCGGCCCAACTTCAGCTCACCGCAGACGGCAAGCTGCGCCACCTACTGGCCATCGAAGGTTTACCGGCAGCACTGATCACCGAAATCCTCGACACCGCCGAGTCATTTCTCTCGGTGGAAGACCAGGCCGTCAAAAAGGTGCCCTTGCTGCGAGGAAAAACAGTCATGAATCTGTTTTTCGAAGCCAGCACCCGCACCCGCACCACCTTCGAACTCGCAGCCAAGCGGCTGTCTGCCGATGTGCTCAACCTGAACATTTCCACCTCGGCCACCAGCAAAGGCGAGAGCCTCCTGGACATGCTGCGCAACCTTGAAGCCATGGCCACCGACATGTTCATCGTGCGCCACGCCGACAGCGGCGCCGCGCACTTCATTGCCGAGCGGGTCACACCCCAGGTGGCGGTCATCAATGCCGGTGATGGCCGCCATGCCCACCCGACCCAGGCATTGCTCGACATGCTCACCATCCGGCGCCACAAAGGCCAATTCGCACCTCTGCGGGTGGCCATCGTGGGAGATGTGCTGCACTCGCGCGTGGCCAGATCACAGATCCGTGCGCTGCGCACACTCGGCACTGCCGAAGTGCGCGTGGTGGCCCCACCGACCTTGCTGCCGACGGACATCGAATCCTTCGGCGTGCAGAAATTCACCGACATGGCGACCGGTCTTGCCGGGGTCGACGTCGTGATCATGCTGCGCTTGCAGCGTGAGCGCATGCAGAGTGGGTTGCTACCGAGCTTCGAAGAATACTACCGCCGCTACGGCCTCACCGCGGAA
This sequence comes from Gammaproteobacteria bacterium UBA5338, assembly GCA_002408105.1. Taxonomy (GTDB): domain Bacteria; phylum Pseudomonadota; class Gammaproteobacteria; order Pseudomonadales; family UBA5862; genus UBA5862. The sequence goes on from DHQM01000126.1 coordinate 7,716, forward strand.
AAGCTGGCCCTTGCCCAACCGGATGCGATCGTGATGCACCCCGGCCCCATCAACC
>DHQM01000237.1:0-2845 GCA_002408105.1 Gammaproteobacteria bacterium UBA5338
GGGCGGTGTCGGCCTGGTATCCGCCAACGCTCGGATACCAGGCCGACACCGCCCCTGACGGATGCGTCGCATGCCCTGATCAACAAGGATTCGGTTGTTGTGGTCCAGGGGCACCAGGTCAGCGAGGGTGCCAAGGGCCACCAGGTCGAGCCATTGAGAAAGGTTGGGAGGCTGTGTTTGGCGGCGATCAAACCAGCCACGTGTGGTCAATGCGCGGCGCAGCGCAATCAACAGATAAAACACCACTCCGACGCCAGCGAGCGCCTTGGATCCAAACCCACAGCCCGGCTGGTTGGGGTTCAGGATGGCGTCGGCGGCTGGCAAGCGATCACCCGCCAGGTGGTGGTCCGTGATCAGGACCCTGGAGCCCGCGGCGCGTGCTGCTTCCACGCCAGCGTGGCTTGAAATGCCATTGTCTACAGTGATCAGCAGCCAGGGGGGGCGGGCGGCGGTCAGTGCGACGATCTCAGGGGTCAGGCCGTAGCCGTACTCGAAGCGGTTGGGCACCAGGTAGTCCACCTCGGCCCCAAAGGCACGCAGTCCGAGCACCGCAAGGGCACAGCTGGTGGCGCCATCGGCGTCGAAGTCTCCAACCACCAGAATCTCACCGCTGCACTCGAGGGATTGGATGACCAGGTCAACCGCCGCGTCCATACCCCGCATGCCCGCGGGGTCCAATAAACCGGTCAGTCGGTGGTTCAGATGCGCAGGGTCAACTATGCCCCGGTTGCGAAATACACGGTCGAGCAGTGGCTCAATGTCCGCGCTGAGGGGTTCGGTGTGCTTCGGAATACGCTCTTGGACTGTCCAAACGGCGTGCCCCACCTCCACTGCCCCCCGTCGATGTGCAGTGCTACAGTTTGGCACCGATCGCTCGGCGCACTGCGTCGAGCTCTGCATCGACCGTGAGCAGACTGTCCGCTCCGCGGCACTGCTCCACAGCCGTGTCTGGGTCCTTCAGGCCATTGCCCGTGAGGGTACAGACCACTCGGCTACCCGCGGGAATTTTCCCGCTTCGGATGTCCCTCAACACACCTCCGAGTGAGGCTGCCGACGCCGGCTCACAAAACACACCCTCATGCTCGGCGAGCAGCTTTTGCGCGTGCAGAATCTCCTCGTCGCCAAGGGCATCGAACCAGCCACCTGACTCCCGCTGAGCTGTCCAAGCCTTGTCCCAAGACTGCGGATGACCGATGCGAATCGCGGTGGCAACGGTTTCAGGTGAGTCAACCATCGCCCCTTGGATGAAAGGGGCCGCGCCTGAAGCTTGGTACCCCACCATCACCGGCCGGTTGTTGACCATGCCGTCACTGTGGCACTCCGAATACCCCATCCAGTGGGCTGAAATGTTGCCGGCGTTGCCCACCGGAAGGGAGTGGAAGTCCGGAGCTGCACCGAGCTCCTCGACCACTTCGAAGGCCGCGGTTTTCTGGCCCTGGAGGCGGTACGGATTGATCGAATTGACGATGGTGACGGGAGTTTGCTCGGCAACCTGCTTGACCAAGGCCATGCCCACGTCGAAATTGCCGCGGATCTGAATGATGGTGGCCCCGTACATCATCGCCTGCGCCAGTTTGCCAAGGGCAATCTTGCCTTCCGGAATCAGAACAAATGCGGTGATTCCAGCCCGGGCGGCATAGGCCGCGGCGGATGCAGAGGTGTTGCCGGTGGACGCGCAGATGATCGCCTTGGCCCCGGCATCGACCGCCTTGGTCACTGCCATGGTCATGCCGCGGTCCTTGAACGACCCGGTCGGGTTCAAGCCTTCGTATTTGACATACAGGTCCGCATCAAGCCCCAGCCTCTTGGGGATGTTGTTCAGGCGAATCAACGGGGTGTTGCCTTCCCCCAGGCTGATCAAACGGGTGTCATCCTGCACCGGCAACCGGTCGCGGTAGCGGTCAATCAATCCAAGATAGCGCGAACCCGTGGTCATGGTGGGCATGTTCTCCTGTCAGTGACAATCGGGTGTGGCTCAGTGCGTGGCCAGGTACTCGACACGAATGCGAAACACCCGTTCCAACACCTCGTCAAGTGACTCGATGGCGCGCATGGCGGCTTCCAGCTGCGCCTCGACCACTTGGTGGGTGAGCATGATGATCGGCACAGAAACCTCTCGACCCGCGTCGGGCAACACCGCAGGCTCCTTTTGGATCAAAGCTTCGATGCTGATGTCGTGCTCACTGAGGATGCGGGCAATCTTCGCGAGCACACCCTTTCGATCCACCGCATGGATTCGCAAGTAGCAGGGCGTTTGGACTTCGCTGATTGGCAACACAGGGGTCGCACCGGCGCTGTCCGGGCTGAAGGCCAAGGCCGGAACCCGCCGGCGGTGATCGGATTCGAGCACCCGCACCAGGTCAACGAGGTCGGCAACGACGGCCGAGGCCGTTGGCTCGCCACCCGCACCCGCGCCATAGTACAGCGTTGGCCCCACAGCGTCCCCACTGATCATCACGGCGTTCATCACCCCATTGACGTTGGCGAGTAGCCGCTGCTCCGGAACCAGCGTTGGGTGCACGCGCAGCTCTACACCGTCCGCAGTGCGCCGAGCGACACCGAGGTGCTTGACCCGGTACCCCAGCTCATCGGCGTAGGCCACGTCCATCGGAGTGATCGCACTGATGCCCTCGGTGTACACGGCCGAAAATTGCAAGGGGATGCCAAAGGCAATCGAGGCCATGATGGTGAGCTTGTGGGCCGCGTCGATGCCTTCGACATCGAACGTCGGGTCTGCCTCGGCGTAACCGAGTGCCTGCGCCTCGGCCAACACCTCGTCGAACGCACGCCCCTTCTCGCGCATTTCGGTGAGGATGAAGTTGCCGGTGCCGTTGATGATGCCGGC
>DHQM01000237.1:3120-3399 GCA_002408105.1 Gammaproteobacteria bacterium UBA5338
GTGCCGTTGATGATGCCGGCAAGCCATTCGATGCGGTTCGCGACCAAGCCCTCGCGCAGTGCCTTGATCACTGGAATCCCGCCGGCCACCGCGGCTTCAAACGCAACCACCACACCTTGTCTGGCAGCCGCTGCGAAAATCTCGTTGCCGTGTTCTGCGATCAACGCCTTGTTGGCGGTCACCACGTGCTTGCCGGCTCCAATCGCCTTGAGCACCAGTTCCTTGGCCAGGTCGCAGCCACCAATCAATTCCACCAGGACATCGACCTGGGGGTCGCGG
>DHQM01000075.1:0-1305 GCA_002408105.1 Gammaproteobacteria bacterium UBA5338
GTGGCCCGGAAGGGGGGTTCAGCGGCAGCGAAGTGGAGCAGATGGAGGTGGCCGGCTTTCAGGTCTGCGGCCTGGGCCCCAGGGTGCTGCGAACCGAAACCGCACCCGTTGCCGGGCTCAGTGTGGCGCAGTTCCTGTGGGGCGATTGGCGGCAAGAAGAAATCGGCTGAGGCCCGCTTCGCGCAACAGCGCTTGCAGTTGATCAAGGTCTGGAATGGCCACCGGGCTCTGCCGCCAGTGGGCCCGGATGGTCATTCCGGGTGCTCCCTGGCTTTCATCGAGTTTGAGTTCTTCGCGGGTCACGTGGACCAACCGTGGCGCTCCGCTGAGCGCGACTCCGTACGGCCCCTGGGTGGGGCTGTCGTCGGTGCGGTTGAGCACCGCCACCCGCGCCCGAGGCGGTTCGGTGGCTTCTCCCGGCTGCTCGATCGCTTGGACATCCACCACCGGCAGCATGCGCGCTCGCCACTGCATCAAGCCGTGACACCAAGGCGGGGCATGCGGCACGAGGGTGGACACCGCGTAAGGAACAATCTCAGCCACTGCCGCATTGGGCAGCATCAGATCGAGGCCAGTCAACGGCAACAACAGGCTGGGAATGGCGTCATCGGAGGTCATTGCAGTTCCACTCAGAAAGACCCGGTCTCGTGGGCGCCGTCGGTTTCGATCGAGACCAGCAACTGGTTAACAGTTTCCAGCAGCTCCTCTTCGTCGAACGGCTTGCCAAGGTAGGCGGACACCCCCAACTCGCGGGCACGGTCACGGTGTTTCTGACCGGTTCGCGAGGTAATCATCACCATCGGGATGTGGCGCCACTCGGGCTGATGGCGAATGCGACTGGCCAGTTCGAAGCCATCCATGCGGGGCATCTCAACGTCCAGCAACACAATGTCGGGCACCCGCTCATGCAACTGGTCCAATGCCTCGACCCCATCCCGGGCCAACATCACCTGGTATCCGTTGCGCTCCAGCAGGCGCGAAGTCACCTTGCGCATGGTGACGGAATCGTCCACCACCATGCAGGTGAGGGCGTGTTCCGCGTCGATCCATTCGGCGTCTTCACGGCGCAAGGTCGCGATCCGTGATCCGCCGCGCAGCAGTGCGGGTAAATCGAGGATCACGACCACACTGCCATCGCCAAGAACGGTCGCACCCGACAGCCCTTGCACCTGTTTGAACTGGGCCCCAAGGCTGCGCACGACGATTTCCTGGGATCCCTCCACGCCGTCCACCTGCACCGCAATGGGTTGGTCACCACCGCGCACCAGCAGCACCGGCAGGGGCCGACCTCCAGCCTCCGGCAAG
>DHQM01000075.1:1489-6496 GCA_002408105.1 Gammaproteobacteria bacterium UBA5338
AGCCGGTCACGCCCATCAAGCACCTTGGACAATGAGCGCAGATGGTAGTCACGACCGGCGTACTGGAACGGCGTATCCGGGTGGCTGCGGTGGTGCGCCAGCTCAAAGGGACTGACCCGCACGATCCCTTCGATGGTGTTCAACGGCACTGCGAACAGCTCATTGCCGGCGCGCACCATCAGGGCCCGGTTGACGGTGACGGTAAAGGGTATGCGCAGTTCGAAACGTGTGCCCTGACCCGGGGTGGACGTCAGGTCAACGACGCCGCCGAGGCTCTGGAGTTCGCTGGCAACCACGTCCAGACCAACGCCTCGACCAGAAATTTCGGTGACTTCAGTCGCAGTTGAAAACCCAGGGTGAAACAACAGGCGGCAGGCTTCGACGTCGGACAGGATGCCGCTTGGGTCCACCAGGCCGCGTTCGATGGCCCGCGCTCGCACCCGGTCTGCATCGATCCCACGCCCGTCGTCCCGAATCTCGACCAGCAGGTCCCCGGCCTCACGGCGCAGGCGGATGCGCACCTGGCCATATTCCGGCTTGCCCGCCGCGGCGCGCTCGTCGACGGATTCCAGCCCATGGTCGAGCGCATTGCGGAGCAGGTGCTCCAAGGGCGACTGCAACCTTTCAAGCACAGTGCGGTCGATTTCGATGCCATCACCTGCGACATCGAGATCCGCCAGTTTGCCCAACTCGGAGCCCAGCTGGCGCACGATGCGGTGCAAACGCGGCACCATGCGGGCAAAGGGCACCATGTGGGTGCGGGTGAGCCCCTCCTGCAATTCGGTGTTGAGCCGGCTCTGGTGCACCAGCAAAGTTTCCGTCTGCTGCAACCGCACGCGCAGGTGCTCGCGCAGATCTTTCAAATCCGAAGCGCTCTCCAGAAGCGACCTCGACAGTTGCTGCAACTGGGTATAGCGGTCCATTTCGAGGGCATCGAACTCACCATGGCGCCCCTCGCTGCGCTCGCTGCGCAGGTACATTTGCGCCTCAGCCTCGAAATCCAGTCGCCGCAGCTGGTCCCGCAAGCGCAGGATGGTCATGTCCATTTCTTCGAGGGCTTCGCTGCAATCGCCGAGCTGCTGTTCGATCCGCGCCCGGGCAATGCTTGACTCCCCCGAAAGATTCAGCAAATGGCCCAGGTGGTCCGCTCGGACCCGCACCATTTCCTGGTTCTGCCGCGCACTCGGCCCGGCAGGCTCGGGCTCGCGCTCGTCCTGTACCACCTTTTCTGCCGAGCTGGACTCATCCACCGGTTCTGCGACTCGGCCATCTTCCGCCAGCGCTTCGACGGCGACCACCAGTTGATCGTAAAACGCCAGCCAGGTGACCGGTGTCGCTTCCGGGCTGCGCAACAGCTCTGTTTCCCAGGCGTGGGCCAGGCTGCCCAACCGCATGGCCCCCGCAGCCCGGGCACTGCCCTTGAAAGTGTGCAGCAGGCGCGCGAGCTCACGCGCTGGATCCGAGTGGTCCGGTGTACCGCGCCAAGCGGTGAGAGCCGCATCGATTTCCTCAAGCAGTTCCTCGGCTTCCTGGCGGAAGATTTCGAGCAATTCAGGGTCTGGGTGGTCTTCGACCGTTGCCACTGGCGCTGCTTCAGCTGCTGGGACAGTCGACAGCTCGGTCGATGCGGGTGCGCCAACGAAGCCGACGGGCTCGGGCCACCGGTCGCTGACCTGGGAGACCGGGACTCCAACCAGCACCGCTTCCACGCTACCGAGCAGGGTTTCACGGATGGCCGCCAGAACACTGGGGTCCACGGGTTGGTCGGCAGCCTGAGCGCTCCACCAGGCCCCAAGTCGGTTCGCGATGGCCTCCCGGGCGGGGTCCCCACCAGCCTGCGCACTCCAGCCAGCCAGCGCCTGCTGGAACACTCCATCCTCAGGTCGCTGATCCGACTGTTCCCAATGCTCGATGAGCGAAATCAACTGGTCGGCCGCCTCGGCCCAGAGGGTTCGGCCTTGGCCTGATGCACTGCTGCCGATCCATCCCGGACTGCCGCTCAGGAAGGCTTCCAGGGCGGACGTGTCCGGCGTTCCGCCAGATGCCAGCCGGTTGAGGTTATCGGTCAGCAACCCGATCCCGACAACCAACTCTTCTGGTGCAGTGCCTTGCGTTAGGTTGGCACCGTGGTTTCGGCAGGCCTCTTCCAGCAGGGCTGAAAGCAATGCGATGTCTTGATGGCCGGCGGTTCCTGCGCTGCCCTTCAGGGTGTGCAGTGCACGGTCCACATCGGCTGCACCACTGTTCGGATAGCCCTGCACGCCCCATTGTTGGATCACCGAAGCGTGGGCGCTGGCTTCCTCTCGAAACACCTCAGCGATCGGATCCACCTCATCGTCCGGGTGGTCAGGTGCCGACTGCGTGGCCACCGCTCCCAGTGACTCGGCCGGCGGCGGAGCCACCGAAGACTCGCTGCCCTGAGCCAGGGCCGTCAACAGGTCGATGCTGGCGGCATCGTCGAAATCCGCGGTCTGTGTCCCCTGGGCAAAGTCGCTCAGCAAGGCCGGAAGAGCCGCCCGCACGCTGGTGAGGGCTTCGCCATGCACCGGGCGCCATGGGAGTCCACCATCCAGAATCCGATTGAGCAGGTTCTCGGCGGCGTAGGCGACCTCGCCAATGCGCTCAGCCATGACCATGCGGCCACTGCCTTTCAGGGTATGAAAGGCCCGGCGCACTTCACGTACCGCATCCATTTCCCCGGCGACCATGCGCGTCCAGTGGGTGTCAAGTTCGGCCTGTACTTCGGCGGCCTCCTCAAGAAACACGTCGAGGATTTCAGCGTCCACGCAAGGGCCTGCCCGGGTCGCCTCGACCATGGGCACGGTGGCCGCTTCAGGCTCCACTTGAAGTGACGCGAGCAGCTCGGTGATCCACTGCTGCTGGTTCAGCTCGCTGGCGTTGACGGCCTGCTGCAAAAACAGGGCGAGTGAGGCCAGGCGCTCGGCCAGAGCCCGCACTTCCGCCTCCTGGGTCGTGGCGGCGATCGGATGCGCAGCCCATTGTGAGACCAGAGTCCCGAGTGCGTCCCAGCCCAGCACCTCACAGACCTTGGCCACCTCAGCGAGCTGTACCTGGGCTTGGGGCTGGTGGTGGTCCCAGGTGCCCCCGAGCAATGCATTCTGCAGCGCCTCGCGCAGCCCCTCGACATCGTCGCGCAACTGCGCAATGACCTGTCGGCGCGCCCCGTCCAGCACCTCCTGTCCCTGGGGAGCCGACGACCCGTCGGTGCCCAATGCGGCTTCAGCCTGCAGCAGCAGGCCGGCCAACTCGACATCATTTAGGGCGTTTTCAACCGTGCTGGCGCGGGCCTGGATGTCTTCAAAGAGCGTCGACAAATCGTTGCGAGCAAGCAGCACCAGTGTAGAACGCAGCCGCGCCACACCAGTGACCAGGCGGTGCGCCGCAGCAGGATCACCGCTCTCCAAATGGGCCTTCAGCTCTGTCAATTCGGTGCGCACCAGGTTCAGCACCTGTCGCTCGGCGTCCCCACCGTGCCCCGAACCAATCGGCGCGGGAACGTCCAACTGGAGCCGCTGCGCCATGGCTGCCGCCTGCGGGTCTTTGGCCGCCGCGTCGGCCAGATAATGGAGCCAAGACACCCAGGTGGACTGGTCAACCGAAAGGTTGAACCCCTGTGCCCCCTGCTCACTGAGGACTTGAAACCACCCTTTCAGACCAGTCAGCGCCGACACCAACCCCGGGCGCGCCGCCAGACGATGCGCCAAGACCGCCTGGATCAAGCATCCGGCGAGCTCCAGTGCCACACTGCATGGAGCCCCGGCCGATACCTCAATGGCTTTATTGACCACGCGGGCTGCCAGCGCCCACTGGTTGCGGTCTCCACAGGTCTGGCGCAAGTGCGCCATGGCGGTTCGGTAGGCGTCGAAGAGCTTGGTTGCAAAGGGCGAGAGCTGATCGCTCGGATAGCGCTGCAATTGTGCGTCGGTCAGCGCCGGCGGCTGGGGCGGCTGAGGCACCGAAAGCATGCCCTTCGGCGGCTTCCCACTGATGCCCAAACACAGGGCGTCGCTGAGCAGCAGCCACAACGCCAAGGACTGGGGCCCATCCGTGGTGGAATCTTGAACCAGAAGCCGTTCGGCCAGGTGCGGCAGGGCCACGGCCACCTCGACCAGGAACTGTCCCTGCGCTGCGGGGAGTGGCGGATGCTGTTGCGCGAGCCAAACGCCGAGATCAACGCACAGGTCGGGGAGCGGCGCATCGCCGAAAAACCGCAGCGTGGCTGCAATGCCCCGCATGTGCTCAGCGGCGGTGACGAGATCCTGTTCCTCGACCAGGACGCGCTCGAACGCCGCGAGCTCAGCCTGGAGCTGCTCAACGACAACCCCCTTGGGCTGGGAAAAACTCAGCGAGGTCGATGCAGATGGCATGCTCACAGGCACCAACCCTTACGCGTTTTCACCAGCCACTGCGGGCTCGGCAGGCAGCTTGAAGCCGGCGACCGATTGACGCAAGCGGTGCGCCATATCGGCCAACTCGCCAATCGCGGAGGCGGTCTCGCTGGTTCCCGAAGAGGTTTGCGCGGTGATCTCCTGAATCACACGCATGGTATTGGACACCTGGCCGGCCGACTCCGCCTGCTGGTTGGCGGCCTGGGAAATGCCCTGGATGTGGCCGGCAAGGTCGCTCGATACGCCTTCGATCTCTTCCAGCGCGACCCCAGCGTTCTCTGCCAGCCCCGCGCCCCGGACGACCTCAGCGGTGGTTTGCTCCATCGACAGGACCGCCTCGTTGGTGTCGCTTTGAATGGTTCGCACCAGCACTTCAATCTGCTTGGTTGCAGCGCCTGAGCGCTCCGCAAGGCGCTGGACCTCATCGGCCACCACCGCGAACCCACGGCCGGCATCACCGGCCATGGACGCCTGAATGGCAGCATTCAGCGACAGGATGTTGGTCTGGTCGGCGATGTCGTTGATGACCTCGATGACCTCGCCGATCTGCTGGCCCAGGACACCGAGGTTCTTTACGGACTCGGAAGAAGAGGAGACC
>DHQM01000188.1:0-1923 GCA_002408105.1 Gammaproteobacteria bacterium UBA5338
AAAACCACTATTTTTCAAATAATTACCGTTGGCCCAGCGCCTGCATTCATCACGATGTAAAATTTCCGGACACTTTTTGATCAACCCGTGAGGCCCGAACAACGCACGGACACCCAGCCCGCGCTGGCCCCACGTCGCCGCCTAGAGGACCGGCGGCGGTGCCTTTGCGCCATGCCGCCGGCACCTTATAGTGTGCGGCTGTACTGCCGACGAGAGCTTTCCCCATGCGGCCACCTGTTCGCTTCCTGATCGCTGCCATTGGCGTGGTGGCCGGACTCGCCACCCCGGCGCACAGCGCACCAGCGGAGCACGTACTTCGCCTGGCCTACGCGGCCGACCCGGTCTCTCTGGACCCTCAGGAGCAACTCTCTGAAGGGACGCTGCAGTTGGCGCACATGGTGTTTGACCCACTGGTGCGCTGGACGCGCGACCATGGCTTCGAACCACGCCTCGCTGAGCGCTGGGAGCAAGTCAGCCCGACGATGTTGCGGCTGCACCTGCGGACCGGGGTGCGCTTCCACAGTGGCAACCCGTTCACCGCAGCCGATGTGGTGTTCACCTTCGAGCGCCTGAGAAGCAGCCCGGACTTCAAGGCGTTGTTCGCACCCTTCGCATCCATGCGGGCGGTGGATGCCCACCAGATTGAACTGGTCTCTCATCAGCCCAACCCCTTGGCGCTGAACCTTTTGACCTACCTCTTTCCCATGGACAGCGCGTTCTATCAGGGCACCGATGACAAGGGCCGCGACAGGGCAACGATCATCAAGCACGGTGATTCCTTTGCCTCGCGCAATGCATCCGGCACCGGCCCCTTTCGCGTCCTTGAGCGCCAGCAAGGGGTCCGGGTGGAATTCGAGCGGTTTTCCGAATACTGGGACATCCGATCTCCCGGCAACCTCGACCGAATCGTGCTGACCCCAATCAAAGAGGACCCCACCCGGGTGGCGGCGCTGTTGTCCGGCGACATCGATGCCATCCACCCGGTGCCGCCGGCTGATCTCGCACGCCTTCGCCAGCGCGAGGACGCCCGGGTGGTGACCCTGACCGGGACGCGGATCATCACCCTGCAACTCAATTCGCAGCGGGTTCCCGCCTTTGCCGACCCGCGAGTCCGCCAGGCAGTGGTCCTTGCGATCAACAACCAAGGCATCGCAGACAAACTGATGCGCGGCTTTGCCACCGCAGCCGGTCAATTGAGCCCGCCGGGCTATCCAGGCCACGATCCAGCCCTAACTCCAAGGTACGACCCGAGCAGGGCCAAGGCCCTGATGAAAGAGGCCGGCTACAAAGATGGCTTCCGGGTGAGCATGCTGACCCCAAACAACCGCTATGTGTACGATGAGAAAATTGCTCAGGCGGTGGTCAGCATGCTGGCCCGCATTGGCATCCAGGTTGATCTGCGAACTTTACCCAAGGCCCAATACTGGCCGGAATACGACCGCCGGGCCGCCGACATCCTGATGATCGGCTGGCACGCCGACACCGAGGACAGCGCCAACTTCTTCGAGTTTTTGCTCATGACACCGGACCGCAACGCCGGATTCGGCCAATACAACGCCGCGGGCTACAGCAACGCGAACCTGGACGCACTGGTCCGCGAAGCCAGTACGGAACTGCGCCCTGGGATTCGTGCGCAACTGCTGCAACGGGCCGAGCGACTGGTGTACGAACAGGCCGCGATCGTACCCCTGCACTGGCAACACATCGCCTGGGCCGTGCGCCCGCAGGTGCAGATTGAGCCGGTGCTCAATGTGATGAACTTCCCCCATTTGGGAGACTTGGTGGTCCACTAAGCGCGCCCATGCTGCAATTCTTCATTCGCCGGCTGCTCCACGGGGTCTTTGTTCTTTGCGCCATCAGCCTGATTGCCTTCGCGATTCAGGACAACCTGGGCGACCCGCTGCGCGAGTTGGTGGGGCAGTC
>DHQM01000188.1:2162-8004 GCA_002408105.1 Gammaproteobacteria bacterium UBA5338
TTCTGGGTGCAGTACGGCCGATTCGTCGGCAACGCGCTCAGAGGCGACCTCGGCACCTCCTACTTCTTTAAGGAGCCCGCCCTCGACGTCATCCTGGAAAAACTGCCCGCAACCATCGAACTGGTGCTCTGTGCCAGCGTATTGATCCTCGGAATCAGCGTTCCTTGTGGCATGTTCGCCGCGGTGCGACCTCGCCATTGGCTGTCCCGCTCGGCCATGGGCCTCAGTATCTTGGGGATCTCAGTGCCAGTGTTTCTCACCGGCATCCTGCTGATCTATCTGTTTTCCGTCGAACTGAACTGGCTGCCCTCCTATGGCCGTGGCCTGACCCGTCCGCTGCTGCTCGGCTGGGAGACGGGCCTGCTCACAGCCGATGGATGGCTGCACCTGCTGCTGCCCTCGGTGACCCTCGCCTCCATCATGGTTCCGCTGTTCATCCGACTGATTCGCGCCGAAATGTTGGAGGTGCTCGACACGGATTTCGTGCGCTTCGCTTGGGCCAAGGGCCTGCGGCCCGGTCGCATCTGGTGGGTCCATGCCTTCAGAAACACGCTGTTGCCCGTCATCACGGTTGGCGGTGTGCAGCTGGGTACCATGGTGGCGTACACCATACTCACTGAGACCGTGTTTCAGTGGCCGGGTGTCGGGCTGCTCTTCCTCGAAGCAGTGACCCGGGCCGATACCCCCTTGATCACCGCCTACCTTCTGGTCGTCGGTGTGGTCTTCGTGGTCACCAACGCGGCGGTGGACTTGCTCTATGGGTTGGTCAACCCACAGGTGAAGTTGGCGCAGGTCGGCGCCGCATGAAGGCCGCCAGCTCCCTGTCCGGGGCCGCTAGCGCCCTGGCGCAAGACAAAGTCGCCCTGGTGAGCCTCGCCATCCTGCTGACGCTCATCGCCATGGCCCTATTGGCGCCTTGGATCGCTCCCCAAAACCCCTATGACCCCGCGGCGATCGACGTGCTCGATGCTGAGCTGCCCCCTGCCTGGGTAGCCGGTTCCGACATGCGGTTCCTGCTCGGCACGGACACCCAGGGACGCGACCTGCTATCGACGATTCTGTACGGACTGCGTGCTTCCTTGACAATTGGGCTCGGCGCCGTCGCACTCCAGGCCATGCTCGGCGTATTGATTGGCACCTTTGCAGGGTATTTTGGGGGCCGCCTCGATGCAGCACTGATGCGCCTGGCCGATGTGCAACTGTCGTTCTCGACCCTCATGGTGGCGATCGTATTGCTGGCGTTGTTGCAAGGGCTGTTCAGCACCGAGTGGTACCACCGCTATGCCCTGGTTTCGCTCATCCTTGTCATCGGCGTGGCGGAATGGCCCCAATACGCACGGACTGTTCGCGCTTCCGCCCTGGCGGAGCGCAAGAAGGAATACATTGAAGCGGCCCGTGTGCTCGGGTTCGGCCCCCTGCGCATTATGTTCCGCCACCTGCTGCCCAACTGCCTGTCACCGATACTGGTGATTTCGACCCTGCAGGTCGCCAATGCCATCATTGCAGAGGCGGCACTGTCGTTTCTTGGGCTCGGCATGCCGATCACCAAGCCCTCTCTCGGCGCGCTGATCTCCAGTGGCTTCGAAACCCTATTCAGTGGCGCCTGGTGGATCTCCGCCTTACCAGGGTTGGCCCTGGTGCTGCTCATCCTGGCGGTCAACCTACTCGGGGACTGGCTGCGCGACACCCTCAACCCGAGGCATTACCGCGGATGAGTGCGCCTTTGCTCGACGTACAGGGACTGCGGGTGCGCTTCGGCAACACCGACGTGCTGCACGGCGTCGATTTCCAGGTGCATGCAGGCGAACGGGTCGCTCTGGTCGGCGAAAGCGGCGCGGGCAAGTCCATGGTTGCGTTTGCCATTCTCGGGCTGTTGAGTGCCCCCGGACGCATCAGCGGCGGGCAGGTGGTGTTCATGGGCGATGACCTTGTGGTCATGCCCCCCAAGGCGCTGCACCGGCTGCGGGGACGGCGCATCGCAATGGTGTTCCAGGACCCCATGATGACGCTGAACCCGGTGCTGTCGATCGGCACCCAGCTGATGGAAACCTTGCAACACCCGCCACCTGGCTTGGCCAAAGTCGACTCAACCGAGGCCAGGCAACGGGCCATCGACGCCCTCGCCCAGGTCCAGATCCCCGATCCGCAGTCCAGACTGCGCCAGTATCCCCACGAACTCTCGGGGGGCATGCGCCAACGCGTAGTGATCGCCATGGCGCTGCTGCAGGGGCCGCAGCTGATCATTGCCGACGAGCCAACCACCGCGTTGGACGTCACCATCCAAGCCGACATCATGGACATGTTGGTGGGACTCTGTGATTCCCGGGGCATGGCGCTGCTGCTGATCACCCACGACCTTGCGGTGGTCGCCGAATCCACCCAACGCGCGCTGGTGATGTACGCAGGCCGGGTCATCGAATCCGGCGACACAGCACAACTGACCCAGGCACCAGCACACCCCTACACCGACGCACTGCTGCGGGCCCTGCCCCAAATGGCCGCGCCGGGGGCGCGCCTTGCCAACATCGGGGGCACCATGCCCGACCCCGGCGCCCTACCGAGCGGCTGCGCCTTCCACCCGCGCTGCCCGCACAGCATGGCGGACTGCCGCCAGCGCATGCCCGACTGGTACCCGAGCCCCACTGGAGCGGCGGCCTGCCACCTGCTCGACCCCCTAAGAGCCGACAACGGGACAATGCCATGACCCTGTTGCGACTGGAGGCAGTGACCAAGGAGTTTCCCCTTACCGGCAGCCTGCTCGAGGAGCTCCAAATCATCGACGGCAGGCTGCGCCGCGTTCGCCCACGGGTCCATGCCGTGAATGGCGTGAGCTTGACCCTGGAAGCTGGAGAAACCCTCGGGGTGGTGGGAGAGAGTGGCTGCGGGAAGTCGACCCTGGCGCGCCTGGTGGCCGGACTCATCGAACCCACTCAGGGTACAGTGGCCCTGGCAGCGCCAACTGCCGCCGGCAGTGGCCCAGCAACTGGGCGGGATTCGCGCCACCGGGTTCAAATGGTGTTCCAGAACCCGCAGGCGTCTCTATCGCCCCGCATGCGCATCGGCGCGGCGCTCGATGAACCCCTGCGGGTTCATTATCCAGGGTTGTCGGCGCCGGAGCGGGCCGAAAAAGTACAGGAATTGATGGCCGCGGTCGGCCTGAACCCCAGTTGGGCGCGCCGGTTCCCCCATGAACTCTCGGGCGGCCAGCGCCAGCGGGTAAGCATTGCCCGGGCGCTCACGCCAGACCCGGACCTGATCGTGGCGGACGAACCCGTCTCCGCGCTCGATGTCTCAGTGCAGGCTCAGGTGTTGAACCTGATGGTGGCATTGCGTGAATCGCGGGGCATCGCCTACCTGTTCATCACCCATGACCTGGCTGTGGTTCGTCACATCGCACAGCGCGTGGCTGTGATGTACCTTGGCGTGGTCTGTGAACTCACGACCCCAGAACAGCTGTTCACGCGACCTCGCCACCCCTACAGCCAGGCACTGCTCGAGTCCGTGCCACGCCTCGACGGAAAAAGGGGGTCGCGCCAGCCTCTGGCCGGCCCCATGCCGGCGGCCACCGAACTTCCGTCCGGCTGCCTGTTTCACACCCGCTGCCCCCACCGCAGGCCCCAATGCACCGCCCAGCGACCCAAACTGCTGGCAACGAGTGGCGACGGCCATGTCGCCTGTCATGGCGTGGCAGAGGGCTGGTTGCCCCACTGAGACTGCTTCATTTCGCTCGAGCAGCCCACTCGCAGGGTGGCCACCTACCCGCCATGGCAGGCTTTGCGCGCCGGGGATGGCCCGACCCGGATTTCCAGTATGCGTGCATGTGCCCACGCCTGGTACAGATGCCTCCGTTCAGGTGTGGGAAAGTCCCTGGCTAGGGACAGGTATTGAAGTTCCCGTACCGCTGGCTGGATGGGGCAGCTACCCAGCGCACAGCCACACCGGAGAATGGCCAGATCAAGGCACGCAAGCCGCTTCCGGGGGTGGCAGGCGCCAGCGCCGTGGATACCGAACCCCGACCAGGTAGAGGCCATCAGGTGGTGCGGTGGCGGCGCCCTGGGTGCGGTCGCGGGATGCCAGTACTTCTCCAGGCCAGCTGTGAGGCGCGCGCCCATTCCCCACTGCAAGCAAGGCCCCCGCAATGTTGCGCACCATATGGTGCAGGAATGCATTGGCCTGGATGTCGATGGTCACCCAAGGTCCCTGGCGGTCGACCTCCACGAAATCCACGTGGCGCATCGCGGTTGCCGACTGGCAGCTGCTCGCGCGATAGGCACTGAAATCGCGTTCCCCCAAGAGGCCCTGGGCAGCCCGTTGCATGGGCTCGACATCCAGCGGATGCGGATACCAGGTCACGAGCCCACTCCAGATGGCCGAATGCACCGCCTGATTGAGTATCCAGTAGCGGTAGCGCCGGGCATACGCCGAGTGCCGGGCATGGAAATGTTCATCAACCTCAACGCACCAGGTCACCCGCACATCGGAAGGCAGGTGGCTGTTGGTGCCCCGAACCCAGGCACCGGGACTCCGCACGACTGGACTGTCGAAATGCACAACCTGGCCCGTGGCATGCACGCCACTGTCGGTGCGTCCTGCACAGGTGGTCAGAATCTGGGCGTTCGCCACCCGACTGAGGGCTGCCTCCAAGGTGCGCTGCACCGTTCGAGTTGAGCCCTGGGCTTGCCAGCCGTGGAAGGCGCAGCCCTTGTACTCAACGCCGAGCGCAATGCGAAAGGCTGTGCCCGCAGCTGCGGGCTTTGGTACAGTCACATGGCTCAGGAAAGGCGCTGCATCAAGCCCTCGGCCTCCTGGCGTTGGGCAGCGTCCCCTTCCTGGAGCACTTCCTGCAGGATGTCGCGGGCACCTTCTTCGTCGCCCATATCGATGTAGGCCCGAGCCAGGTTCAACTTGGTGGCGTTTTCGTCCTCGCCGAGGTAATCCAGGTCACCCTCGGCTGCATCACCATGACCGAGCTGCTCGGACACTTCGCCAGCAACCGGCGCCCCTTCTACAGGTATCGGTTCCGGGGTGATCGCTGGGGTCTCTTCCTCTGCCATGAGGGGCTGATCGGATTCATTCAAAAACTCAGCGGCCTGCTGCTGGGCCTCAGCCATGACAGAGTCGAGGTCATCCGGCTGCTCTTCATTCGTCTCATAGCCCAACGGGACATCAAAGCCATCGGCCGGGCCTTCGGACAGAGCCGGCGAAGCCTTCTGGCGGTCATCGTCCAGTTGGTCGAAGGAATCGGGCAGCTCAAAATCGAAGTCCAGGGGTGCGTTCTCGGTTTCTGCCGGCGCGAAAGGGGCGGCTTCGCTTTCAGTCGCGCTGTCGTCGATCGATGGATTGGAAGCAGGTCCGGATGCCGCCTCATCGAGGAACGAGGTGTCGAAGTCCAGCGGTTCCATGGCCATGCCGCTTGGCGCGTCCGCTGCCGCCGCCATGGGCTCTTCGTTCAAGGGCGCTTCAGGCTCAATGCCAAACCCATCCTCCGCGCTTACATCCAGTTTCAGGTTGGGCCGCTCGTCTTCGGCAGATGCCTGCGCATCCAAATCCCGCTCAGAGTCGAACTCCAGTGGAGCGAACGATTCCGAGGCCAAATCTGACGTTTCAGGCCGCGCTGTCGGATCGGTCGGACCGGCGCCCCCAAGCCTGGTCTTCAGTTCCGCGGCACGCTGAATATCAACAGGGTCACCCCATTCATCAATGGCCCGTTTCTGCTCATCAAAGGCTTCCCGGTTGCCCTGATCCGCATAGACTTCGGCCAGCTTCAGGCGCAGATCCGCGCGTCGCGGCTCCTCTTCAATGGCACTGGTCAAAATGCTGATGGCCGGCTGCAGCCGGCCAT
>DHQM01000188.1:8259-9382 GCA_002408105.1 Gammaproteobacteria bacterium UBA5338
ATGGCCGGCTGCAGCCGGCCATAGGCAAGATAGATGTCGGCCTCACTCAAGGCATCGCTGGTCTGAGCAGAGACTGGCACAGCGTCTGAAGCCGGCTGCGGGACATCGGGTTCGGGCAAATTTAGCGATTCGGGCTCGCCGATGGGCCGGACGTTGTCGCCGTCCTCGCCGTCTCCTTCCCAGGCTTCTGGAAGCCCTTCGGACTGTACGAAGGGGTCGGCGGCAGGCTCGTCCAATTCGGGGTCGTGAATGAAGTGTGCATCTTTGTTTGCGCCGCGGCGGCGAAGCGCCAACAACAGCAACAAGCCCACCCCACCCACAGCCGCCGCCACAAGCATCCAAGATTTCTGAGCCCATGCCAGGGCGGTCTCAAACAAGGGTCCAGTGGGCGGATCAGCCACCTCGGGCGCGCCACCCGGCACAGGCGCTAGGGCATCCGAGGGCGTCTCCGCCCCGCGCTGGACAAGTTCCTGCTCCAGGGCGGCAAGTTGCTGGTCTTTCAGGTTGAGCAGCTTCTGCAAGGTCGCAAGCTGTTGGTTCAGGTCCTCGAAGCGCTCACCCAGCTCGCGGTTTTCCTCGGTGAGCAGGTCGACGTTTTCCAGACTGAGCGCCAACTGGGCACTGAGGGCTTCGACCTCTTCTGCTGGAGCTGTGCCGCCCTGGGCCGTCGTCTCAGCGGGAGATTGAGCGGTCGAATCCGTCGAGGCCACCAGCTTTAATTCCGCATCGACATCGGGAGGTGCCGTGGTGGGTTGTGCTTCGGTCGTCAAGCTTGGCGCCACTGGGGGCCGGCCGGACTTGATGCGCTCCCAGTCGTTGACCTGTGCCTGAACCGCCTGAATTGCTTGAGCTTGCGAGCGGGCCTGCACCTCATCAAGGGTGGGCACGTCCAACACCACGCTCTGCTTCAGCAGGTTAATGTTGCCGCGCAGAAATGCGTTGGGGTTGCGGTCTTGAATGGCAAGCATGGTTTGCTGCACAGAAACCGACTCACTCGGGCGAACCTTGGAGGCAATGCCCCAAAGGGTTTCACCCTGAGTAGAGACTCGGTATTGGTTCAATCCTAGGGTTTGCGGCCGCTCGACCTGCGGCGCAGCTCGGTCTGGAATGGCGGGGGGCCGGA
>DHQM01000188.1:9607-11218 GCA_002408105.1 Gammaproteobacteria bacterium UBA5338
CTGGAATGGCGGGAGCCGGAACCGATTCGGAGGGAATCGCAGTGGGCGCTGGAGCGGACGCCGACAAAGTCGGCGCGCGGTAACTTGGCGGGTCAAGCAACAGCGTGTACTCGCGGACAAGGCGGCCGTCAGGCCAGACCAGCTCAACCAGAAAATTCAGATAGGGCTCACGCACCGGCTCGTCACTGGTGACATCAACGACCACCGCGCCTTCGTCCGTGGTTCGAACCGCAAACCGAAGTCCCGCAAGGTGTGGCGCCCGTTCGATGTCAGCACGTTCGAATTCCGCACTGGAGGCAAGCCCAACCAGCATCTCGTCCGTCGACAGGTCCACGCTGTCCAGCAATTCAATCCGCGCTGCCAGGGGTTGGTACAACGCAGACTCCAACCGAATGCCGCCGAGCCCGACCGCTGCCAAATGCCCGGACTGGCCCAGAATGCCAAGTCCTATAGCAAGTCCGGTAATTGGCTTGCGCATGTCTTCATTTCCTCAATTCGCCGTCGCGGGGTGCACGTCTTATCAGACACCCAATGGGAAGCGGCCCGGAGTCCCGGGCCGCGGTGTTTGATCACATGGGCACCTGCTGGTGCAGCCCTATGCTAACCACTTCTTATAAATAGTCTTTTATCAGCAGCTCCGCAACCTGAACACTGTTGAGCGCAGCCCCTTTGCGCACGTTGTCAGCAACAACCCACAGGTTCAATCCATTGGGGCTCGACAGGTCCTCTCTGATCCTGCCCACATACACCGGGTCTTGGCCGGCCGCCTCGCAAACCGGGGTTGGATACCCACCAGGCTCTCGTCGGTCCAGCACTTCAACCCCTGGGGCGGTCTCCAGCAGACGCCTTGCGTCTGCGGCGCTGAGTGGGGTGCGCAGTTCTAGATGGATGGCTTCAGCGTGGCCATAAAAGACGGGCACCCGCACGCACGTGGGGTTGACCACGATGGTGGGGTCGAGGATTTTCTGGGTTTCCCAGACCATTTTCATCTCTTCGCGCGTATAGCCGTTTTCCTGGAAGCTATCGATGTGCGGCAGCACGTTGAAGGCGATCTGGCGCGGGTACGCGTGCGTCTCGATCGGCTTGCCATTCAGGAGGGACGCGGTCTGCTGGGCCAACTCCTCAATGGCCTGCTTGCCGGTCCCTGACACCGCCTGGTAGGTCGCCACGTTGATGCGAATGATTCCGGCTGCATCATGCAAAGGCTTCAGTGCGACCAGCATCTGGATCGTCGAGCAATTCGGGTTTGCAATGATGTTTCGCGCCTTGTATCCAGCCATGGCCGCAGGATTGACCTCGGGCACCACCAGCGGAATGTCCGGCTCGTTGCGAAAATGCGATGTGTTGTCGATGACCACACAGCCCGCCTCCGCAGCCTTGGGTGCGTACTCGGCAGACACCGACCCCCCTGCCGAGAACAGCGCCAAGGGCGTTTGGGAAAAATCGAACTCAGCGAGATTTTGCACAGAGTGCGGACGGCCACGAAACATGACGGTCTTACCGACGGAGCGTTCGCTCGCCAGGGGAAACAACTGATCCACCGGAAACTTGCGCTGCTCGAGAATTTCGATCATGGCTTCACCGACCGCGCCGGTCGCGCCCGCCACAGCG
>DHQM01000188.1:11334-17020 GCA_002408105.1 Gammaproteobacteria bacterium UBA5338
GGGGGGGGGGGGTGGGCCCCCCGGGGGGGGGGGCTGGGGGGGGGGCCCCCCGGGGCCCCCCCGGCCCCCCCCCCGGGGGCCCCCCCCGCCCCCCCCCCCCGCCCGCGCCGGCCCCCCCCGCCACAGCGACATTGTATTGCTTGGACATTAGTGACCTCTGGAGTGCTTGGATTGCTGTTGGGGAGGCAGTTGTCGAAAAGCTGAGCGCTAGGGCCTCACATCCAGCGCTTCTACGACGGCCGTACCCGCCTGTTCTGTAGAGATGACCCGATCCCCGGGGGTCGCGATGTCGACTGTGCGAAGGCCCGCGGCCAGCACCTCGCCCACGGCCGACTCCACGGCATCGGCGGCGGCCGGCTGGTGCAACGAGTGCCGCAACATCATCGCAACGGACAAGATGGTCGCCAATGGGTTCGCAATCCCCTTCCCTGCGATGTCTGGGGCCGACCCATGCACGGGCTCGTACATCCCCTGGCCACTGGAGTTCAATGACGCAGAGGGCAACATGCCGATGGAGCCGGTGAGCATGGCGGCAATGTCGGACAGCACGTCCCCAAAGAGGTTGCCTGTGACAATCACATCGAACTGCTTGGGCGCGCGCACCAGCTGCATGGCCGCGTTGTCCACATACATGTGGCTGAGCTCCACATCCGGGTATTCAGCCCCAAGGCCCTGCATCACTTCTCGCCACAGGGCGGTGACCTCGAGCACATTGGCCTTGTCGACCGAGCACAGTTTTCCGCCGCGCTGCCGCGCCAATTCGAAGGCCACCCGGCCGATGCGCTCGATTTCGGTCTCGGCGTACACATAGGTGTTGAAACCCTGGCGTTCACCGTTGTCGAGCCGGCGGACCCCCCGGGGTTCGCCGAAATAAATGCCACCGGTGAGCTCACGGACAATGAGCAGGTCCAGCCCCGCCACCAACTCAGCGTGCAGCGAGGAGGCCGCCGCAAGCTCAGGAAACAGCAGCGCCGGGCGCAGGTTGGCGAACAGATCCAACCCGGCACGCAACTGCAACAGACCCTTCTCAGGGCGTTGGTCCATCGCAAGCTGGTCCCACTTGGGCCCGCCGACCGCTCCCAGCAACACCGCATCGGCATCCCGGGCACGGGCCAGGGTGTCTGTGTACAGGGGCACACCGTGCGCGTCAATGGATGCCCCGCCGACCCTGTCCTCACTGAGCGTCAGGTTGAGGCCAAACTGGTCACTCACCCGCTCCAGAACGCGGCGCGCCTGGGCGACAATTTCAGGCCCGATGCCATCACCGGGAAGCAGCAACACATGCGCACTCATGACTGTCCCTCCATGCCCACACGACCGAACAGCCAAGGTT
This sequence comes from Gammaproteobacteria bacterium UBA5338, assembly GCA_002408105.1. GTDB lineage: Bacteria > Pseudomonadota > Gammaproteobacteria > Pseudomonadales > UBA5862 > UBA5862. The sequence continues at coordinate 12,668 of DHQM01000188.1, forward strand.
GCTGACGCCGGCGCTCAGTCTCATAGGCCCGGATGGCCTCGGACTGCTCCAACGTCACGCCGATCTCGTCGAGGCCGTTGACCAGGCAGTGCTTGCGAAACCCATCAATCTCGAAGGACAGCGCCTCGCCATCCGGCAAACGAACCTGCTGGTTGTCGAGATCGATGGTCACCGCATAGCCATCGGTCGCGAGCGCCGCTTCAAACAGACGATCGACTGCAACTTCCTCGAGCACGATCGGCAGCAGGCCATTCTTGAAGCAGTTGTTGTAGAAGATGTCGGCATAGCTCGGTGCGATCAGTGCGCGAAACCCGGCATCCACCAACGCCCAGGGTGCGTGCTCCCGGCTCGAACCACAGCCAAAGTTGTGCCGCGCGAGAAGCACACTGGCATCGGCATAGCGGGGTTGGTTGAGCACAAAGTCGGGGTTTAGCGGCCGTTGCGAGGCATCCTGGTCGGGCTCACCTTCGTCCAGGTAACGCCACCCGTCAAACAGGTTCGGCCCAAAGCCGGTGCGTTTGATCGACTTCAGAAACTGTTTCGGAATGATCTGGTCGGTGTCGACGTTGGCCCGATCCAGGGGCGCCACGACGCCGGTCATGGTGGTGAATCGTTGCATTGCTCTCTCCGCTCGGGTTGCGACTACGCTTGGCTGCCGGGCCAATTGCGCACATCAACAAAATGGCCTGCAATCGCCGCGGCGGCAGCCATTGCCGGGCTGACCAAGTGGGTGCGCCCGCCGTGACCTTGACGCCCCTCGAAGTTGCGGTTGGAGGTCGAGGCGCAGTGTTCACCGGCGCCCAGGCGGTCCGCATTCATGGCCAGGCACATCGAACAGCCCGGCTCGCGCCACTCGAAGCCCGCACGGATGAACACCTGGTCCAGACCTTCGGCCTCGGCTTGTCGTTTTACAAGACCAGACCCCGGAACCACCAGCGCCTGCTTCAGATCGCTGGACACCCGGTGGCCTCGCACCACAGCGGCGGCGGCACGCAGGTCTTCAATGCGTGAATTGGTACAGGAGCCGATGAACACCCGGTCCAGATGGATGTCGGTGATCGCCTGACCCGGCGCCAGCCCCATGTAGTCGAGGGCGTGCTCAAAGCCTGCGCGTTTGGTGGCTTCCCGCTCCTGTTGGGGGTCCGGCACCTGGTCTACCACCGACAAAACCATCTCGGGGGACACCCCCCAGGTCACCTGAGGCGCAATCTCCGCCGCCTCAATCTCGACCACACGGTCGAATGCCGCACCGTCGTCCGAGTGCAGCAGCCGCCAGCGCGAGGTGGCCTGCTGCCACTCGCTGCCGACCGGGGCATGCGCGCGGCCCGACAAATAGGTTTCGGTCACCTCATCGTAGGCAACCAGACCCGTACGTGCGCCGGCCTCAATGGCCATGTTGCACAAGGTCATCCGTCCTTCCATGCTGAGGGCACGGATGGCACTGCCGCCAAACTCGATGGCATGGCCGGTCCCACCCGCGGTCCCGATTTTCCCAATGACATAAAGCGCAATGTCCTTGGCACTGACACCGGGTGACAGTTCTCCATTGACACGCACCAGCAGGTTTTTCATCTTTTTCTGCACCAGACACTGGGTTGCCAGCACGTGCTCGACCTCCGAGGTGCCAATGCCCTGAGCCAAGGCCGCGAAGGCTCCGTGGGTCGAGGTGTGGGAGTCACCGCAGACCACCGTCATCCCCGGCAGGGTCGCTCCTTGCTCAGGGCTGATCACGTGGACAATGCCCTGGCGGGGATCATTGATCTCGAACTCGGCAATCCCAAATTCCTTGCAGTTGTCATCGAGCGTCTGCACCTGCAAACGGGAAACTGCGTCGGCGATTCCTGCCACGCCCTGCCGGCGTTCATCGGCAGTGGTCGGCACGTTGTGGTCCGGCGTGGCCAGGATCGAATCCACCCGCCAAGGCACCCGACCCGCAAGGCGCAGGCCCTCGAATGCCTGGGGGGAAGTGACCTCATGAATGATGTGTCGATCAATGTAAATCAACGCCGAGCCATCCGGTCGCTGCTGCACCAAATGCTCGTCCCAAAGCTTGTCGTAGAGGGTCTTGCCTGTCATTTCAAGCACCTATCAGGTTTGCGCCAGAATGGCCGGCGCACAGGTGGCCGGGTCAGTCATGCTAAGGCCTGTACAAAAATAACTCCAATTCATATTATTTATTTTTTGAATTCCAAACAGGAATATTTTGCTGTGGACACCGAGTTGCTGCGCACCTTCCTGGTGGTCCAGGAGCACGGATCGGTTTCGGTAGCCGCTGCCAGCTTGCACCTCACCCAGCCTGCGGTCAGCAAGCGCATCGCTGCCCTGGAGCAGCACTTCGACACTGCCTTGTTCGACCGCATCGGGCGCCGGCTCACGGTCACCGAGGCCGGCCGCAAACTGCTTCCACAGGCCCGGGAAATCCTCGCAAAGGTCGCCGAAACCCGCAGGGCGCTATCGAATTTACGCGACAGTGCCGAAGGCACCCTGGCCATCGCCACCAGCCATCACCTCGGCCTGCACCGACTGCCACCCTTGCTGCGCGAGTTCGGCACACGCTACCCCAGCGTCGATCTGGACATCGAGTTCCTGGATTCCGAAGCAGCCTATGAGCTGGTGACCCAGGGTGAAATCGAACTCGCCGTCATCACCCTGGCGCCAACCATTGACCCACGGCTCGAGAGCCGGGAGGTTTGGCGGGATCCGCTGTGCTTCGTCTGCGCCAAAGACCATTCACTCGCCAACACAAGGCGCCTCACCCTGGCGAGCCTTGGAGAGCACCGCGCCATCCTGCCCAGCCTTTCGACCTATACAGGGCGCATCCTGGCCGCGCTGTTCGACGATGCCGGTGTTCGCCTGCCCCAACGCATGACCACGAACTACCTTGAAACCATCCGGACCATGGTTGGGATTGGACTCGGCTGGAGCCTGTTGCCCGAGACCATGCTCGACGCCGAACTGCACCGGCTGCCGGTGGAGGCGCCACCGCTGTTTCGCCGGCTGGGCTACATCGGGCACCGGGAACGAACACGCTCAAATGCCGCTGCTGCCCTGATCAACCTTCTGGACCGAGAGGCCAACCCGCCTTCCTCGCCTGGACTGCGCTAGCCGCCGGGAGTGGCCGGAATCGGTGGTACAGGCGGCGTGACCTCCCCGTTCTGAGCGCGGTGGCGCATGCAGTGGTCCATCAGCACCAGCGCCACCATGGCCTCGGCGATGGGCGTGGCGCGCACCCCCACGCAAGGGTCATGCCGGCCCGTGGTCACCACCTCCACGGGCTCGCCGGCGGTGTTCAGGCTGCGCCCGGGAATGCGAATGCTCGAAGTCGGTTTGAGCGCAATGCGCGCAACCACAGCCTGACCGCTGCTGATTCCACCCAAAACGCCACCGGCATGGTTCGACAAAAACCCTTCGGGTGTCATTTCGTCGCGGTGTACGCTGCCGCGCTGGTTCACCACCGCGAAGCCGGCGCCAATTTCGACCCCCTTGACCGCGTTGATGCCCATCAGGGCATGGGCCAGGTCCGCGTCCAGGCGATCGAATACCGGCTCGCCCCATCCTGGGGGCACACCTTCAGCCACGACACTGACCTCGGCACCGATCGAATCCCCTTCAGCGCGCAACCGGTCGATCAACGCCTCCAGTTCGGGAACCCGATCGGGGTCGGGGAAAAAGAACGGGTTGTGCTCGACTGCGCCCCAATCATGGCGCCCGGCCTCAATCTCACCCATGCGGCTCAGGTAACCCCGCACCCGCACGCCTTGGCGCTCCCACAGGTACTTCTTGGCAATGGAGCCGGCTGCCACCCGCATCGCCGTCTCTCGGGCAGAGGCGCGCCCACCGCCGCGGTGGTCGCGCCGTCCGTATTTCTGCAGGTAGCTGTAGTCGGCATGACCGGGGCGGAACTGGCTCGCGATCTTGGAGTAGTCCTTTGACTTCTGGTCCTCGTTCTCGATCAAGAGGCCAATCGGGGTGCCCGTTGTCACACCCTCAAACACCCCAGACAAGATCCGCACCCGGTCCGGCTCCCGGCGCTGGGTGGTGTACTTTGAGCTTCCCGGACGCCGCCGATCCAGATCACGCTGCAGGTCGTCCTCAGCCAGCGCAAGCCCCGGAGGGCAACCATCGACCACCGCGCCGAGTGCCGGCCCGTGGCTCTCGCCGAACGTTGAAACAGTGAACAGTTTTCCAAAGGTATTGCCGGACATCGATCCGAGTCTCGCATGCGTCTTCGAAGCGGGGATTATACCGCGCCCATGCAGCAACTCGGTGCAACGACCCTGAATCCCTAAACCGGTGGTAGGATACCCAAGACCCTACAGGTTGTATGTGTTTACTGCGCGGCGTGTACCAACC
>DHQM01000188.1:17338-40347 GCA_002408105.1 Gammaproteobacteria bacterium UBA5338
CCACCGATGAAACCTCCTACCCAAATAAGCCACCCCCGATTGTTATTCCTGGGGGTTCTTGCCTTGAGTACCATGACGCCGTCATTTGCCAGCGCAGAACCGGCCACACCCCCTGCCGACTATTGGCAGCACTGTGCGGTCTGTCATGGCGCAAATGCCCGTGGTGATGGCATGGTAGCGAGCGGTCTCAAGACCCAACCCACCGACTTGACCCGACTGGCGGCACGCAACGGCGGACAGTTTCCTACCGCTCGGGTGCGCAAAGCGATCACCGGGACCCTCGACGAACGCACCATTGCCCGGTTCCATGGACCGGAAGAAATGCCCGTCTGGGGCAATCGCTTCCGAGACGAATCGGACAGCCACACCATTGCCAACGCGCGCATCAACGCGATCGTTGACTACCTGAAGTCCGTGCAGCGGTAGCCAGCCTGAACCGGCAGCACCTGCGGTTGCGGTTTTGGCCGTTGGGCTGAGCAACCGCAGGTGCACAACGGTACAATCCCCAGCCATGAACGGCGCGAATGAAGGCCAGGACGAAGTCAACCCGCTATCGGCTGCAGACCGGGCGCTGTTTCACGCCGCCGCAAAGGGCACCCGTCGCCTGCGTACACCCAGAACGGCGCCGCCACCCCGGACATCGGTTCGACCCCAGCAGCGCCATCCACGCCCTGCGCAGGAAGCGACGGACGCAGGCTGGTCCACTCAGCATGAGGACCTTGGTATCAGTGCGCTTTCCACCCTTAGCCACCGTGCACCCGGCGTACCTCAGCGGGTCCTTCAGTCGATGGCCCGCGGGAATTTCGTCCCACAGCAGCGCCTGGACTTGCACGGCGACAACCTCGAGACGGCGGCGCAGCGGGTGCCAGAAGCCATCACACAGGCCCTGGCTAACCGCCGGCGGCGGCTTCTGGTCGTGCATGGAAAGGGCCACCGGTCGAGCGGTGGGTATCCGCTTTTGAAGACCTGGCTGGCCACACAGCTCCCACGAGACACCCGCGTTCTGGCATTCCGCAGCGCGGCGGAGAAGGATGGAGGAACCGGCGCGCTCTATCTTCTCCTGCGCAGGCCGGAGCGAGGCTAGCGCACCAGCGGTTCGCTTTGCGCCTCCTTCCACATCCCGTACACTCCCTGCGGGCTCGGCTTCACGCCTTACATTCAATCAGCGGTACACCCCATGTCTCTGGATTCAATGCAAGCGACTTTTTCTCAATTGATCGAAGCCATTGGCGAAGACCCCACGCGGGAGGGTCTGCTCGACACACCCAAACGTGCCGCCAAAGCATTCGCCTTTTTGAACCAGGGATACCACCAGGACATCGGCGAGGTGCTGAACAACGCCATCTTCGAGTCGGACAACAATGAAATGGTGCTGGTAAAGAACATCGAGCTGTATTCGATGTGTGAGCACCACCTGCTGCCGTTCATCGGCAAGTGCCATGTCGCCTATGTGCCAAGCGGCAAGGTACTCGGGCTGTCCAAAATCGCCCGCATCGTGGACATGTACGCGCGGCGACTGCAAATTCAGGAAAACCTGACCAAGCAGATCGCAGACACCATCCAGCAAGTCACCGATGCAGAAGGGGTGGCCGTTATCATCGAAGCGCAGCATATGTGCATGATGATGCGCGGCGTCGAGAAACAGAACTCGTGCATGACCACTTCAATGATGTTGGGGATCTTTCGCAGCAACCCAAGCACCCGCGCCGAAATGCTGTCGCTGATTCGCGACTGAGCCGAGGAGCCCCCAACCCATGAGCACCATTCAAGAAGGAAAAATCCAGGCGAACGGCCTGGAATTTGGCTACCTGGAAGCAGGAACTGGTCCCCTGGTCTTGTGCATGCACGGGTTCCCCGACACAGCGAACTCCTATCGGCACCTGTTGCCAGCATTGGCGGATGCCGGGTTCCACGCAGTGGCGCCATTCATGCGCGGATACGCACCGAGCCAGATTCCAACGGATGGCGTCTACCAAACTGCGGCGTTCGGACAGGACACAATCGCACTCATTGAGGCCCTGGGGTACGAGCAGGCGGACCTCGTCGGCCACGATTGGGGGGCTTCTGCGGTGGCAGCTGCCGCCCTGCTGGCCCCGCAACGGGTGCGCCGGATGGTCACCATGGCCGTGCCCTATGGCGGCGGCATGGGCGCTGCGCTCCTGAATGACTGGGCCCAGCAGAAGCGCTCCTGGTACATGTTTTTCTTTCAGACCGCCCTCGCGGACTACGCCGTTCCGGCCAACGACTTTGCGTTCATCGAAAACCTGTGGCGCGAGTGGTCACCCGGTTGGGAATGGGATCGAGAAGACATGGCTGCGCTCAAGGCATGCCTCGCCGCGCCAGGAACACTGCAGGCAGCCCTTGGTTACTACCGCGCAGCGCTCAGTGGGGTTGGGACCAGTCCCGAGCTTGCCACACTGCAAGCCAAAATCGGCACCACGCCCATCGAAGTGCCGAGTCTACACCTGCACGGCGTCCAAGACGGCTGCATTGGCGTGGAACTGACGGCGGACATGGAGCAAATGTTTGCAGCCGGCTTCCGCTGCATCCAAATTGAGGGCTGTGGACATTTTCTGCAGTTGGAGGACCCCGAACGGGTCAGCCGCGAAATCCTCGCGTTCCTCTGCGCCGACTGAACGCGAGCTCTGGCGGGGTCAACCGCCAATGAGCTTCATGACCGTGGTTTCTCCTCGGAAGGCGAGGGGCTGCTTGTCCGCCATCGCCAGCCCGAGCATGGCCTTCAGCTCTGCGGCTGCAACCAGCATTGGCTGGTCCAGCAACCCCCGCATCGAGTGGTATCGGCTGTTGCTCAGGCACCCATACAGGTGGCCCTCCGACGACAAGCGCAGCCGGGTGCAAGCACGACAAAACGGTTCGCTCTCGTTGGGGATGATTCCAAAAGACCCGACTCCAGGCACCTGAAAGCGAACCGCCGTCGAATCATATGGGGCATCGGTTCGTTCATACTGGTGGTGCGCCCCGATGCACTCCAGCAGCTCATTCATACCAACGAATTCTCTAGAAAACAGAGCCGGGTTGCGCGCAAGGTGCCCCATTCGCATCAGCTCAATGTAACGCAACTCGAAACCGTTGCGCATGCAGTAGTCAAGTAGTGGCACCACCTGATCCAGGTTGGAATGACGCATGGGCACCATGTTGACCTTGACCGCCACACCCGCCGCGCGCGCTGCCTCCAATCCAGCCAGAACGGTCGGCAAATCGCCTCCGCGGGCCATGCGCCGGAAACCATCCGGGTCTAGGCTGTCGAGGCTGACGTTGACGCGCCGGACACCGGTCGCGGTCAATAACCCGAGTTTACGGCTGAGCCACTGGCCGTTGGTGGTGATCCGCTTGTCAACCAAGGGCACATGCGCCACGGCTTCGAGAAACGGTTCCAGCATTGGTGAAATCAGCGGTTCGCCGCCAGTCAAACGCAGCTCGCGAATGTCCGCCACCGCGACCAGCAACTCGACCGCATGGGCGAGCTGTGCACCGCTGAGTTCTCGATCGGCGCGCACCAGACGCTTGCCACTCGGAACACAGTAGGTGCACGCATAGTTGCAGGCCGCCGTCAGGCTCACCCGCAACTTGCGAAACCGCCGCCCTTGTTGGTCGACAATCACAGTGCGAAAATCCCGGGGGCGTTGCGCAGGTAGCCCTGATAGTCGAGGCCGTAGCCAAACAGATAGCGGTCTTCAGTGTGCAGGCCGGTAAAGTCTGCACGCATGTCTGGCCGCACTTTGCGGTCGTGGCGCTTGTCGACCAAGACGGCGGTAAACACCTGGTCTGCTCCCGCAGACTTACAGTATTCAGTCGCAGCGACGAGGGTCGCCCCCTCGTCCAGGATGTCGTCGAGCAGGAGCAAGGTTCGACCCTTCAGGTCAATCGCGGGTTGCACCCGCCACCGGACCTCACCCCCTTGGGTCGAGTGGCCATAGCGCCCGATCTGGAGGTAATCCAGCTCCAGAGCGAATTCGAGCTGGGTCAACAGCTTGCCAGCGAGCACGACACCACCCGTCATGACGCACAGCACCACGGGATTGGTGGCCGCGAGTACCGGCGTCATGGCCGCGGCCATCGCCGAGATTGCAGCCTCGACCTCGGCCTGGTCATACAACCGCTCCGCTCGGCCGAGCAGTGCACGGTAGTCAGGCACCTGGATCACGGAGCACCGCCCTTGACCTCGCCCGCCGACGGCGCCTCGAGGTGGAGCCGTGTGGTTGGGTACGCGATGTCGGCACCTGCTGTGTGGATGATTTCCAGAACATCCAGCAGCACCTGTTCTTTGATCGCATGGTACTTCGCCCAAACGGTTGTGCGTGTGAAGGCATAGATGAAAAAGTCGAGCGAAGAAGCACCGTAGCGGTTGAAATTGACCATCAGGGTTTTGTCCACATCAATCTCTGGGTGGCTGTGCAGGTATTGGCGCACGGATTCAAGGATGCCGGCAAGCTTCTGGTTGTCATCGTAGCGCAGCCCGATGGTCTCGTAGATCCGCCGGTTGTGCATTCGCGATGGGTTTTCCACCGCGATGCTGGTGAAGGTCGCGTTGGGCACATAGAGCGGCCGCTGATCGAAGGTGCGAATGCGGGTCAACCGCCAGCCGATCTCTTCCACGGTGCCCTCGATGTCTTTGTCCGGCGAGCGCACCCAATCACCGACACAAAACGGCCGATCCATGTACACCATCAGGCCACCAAAAAAGTTGGCGAGCAAATCCTTGGCGGCGAATCCGACCGCCAACCCGCCGATGCCGCCGAACGCCAGCACACTGGCGATGCTGAACCCCAGGGTCTGCAACACCACAAGCGCCGCGGTGATCAGCACCGAAATCCGCACCAGGCGCCCGATGGCAGCTGCAGTGGTGGGGTCGAGCGGGTCACCGCGGACGTGGGCTGGATCCGCAATGTGCTGCTCCGCCTGACGCACAAAACGCACCATGAACCAGGCAAGCAGAAGAACCACGCCGATTTCGCGCGCGGGCATCAGCACCTGCAACCCTGGTGCCTCGCCCTGGCGCAAGGCGAGCTCAGTCGCACTGGTCAGTCCCACCAGCCAAACCAGCACCCGAACCGGAGCGCGGACGGCCTCAAAAAACGCATCGTCCCACAGGGTGTGGGTCTGTTGCAGCCGCCGTTCAAGCCGATCGAGCAGGCGGGCCGTCAAGTGGGCGACCGTGGCCGTCGCCAGGACGATCACAAAGACCCGGAGAACCCAGCGGTTGTGTGGGGCAACTGTCGACAGGGCAGCCTCCCACAGGCCGTGCAGCAACTCCATACCGAATCAACTACCCAGCCGATTCAGCCACAAGCGCACGCAGTGCAGCGAGTTCAGTGGCTTGCACCACCGAATCGCACGACCGATGCAGCCGCTGCGCTGCCCGTGCCGCGCGGTGACCGGCCGCCTCAAGGGCGCCAAGCGCTGCATCGGCGCCGGCGCTGTCGTTGCAGACCAGCACCCGGTCGCAGCCCGCGTCAATGGCTGCTCGTACCCGCGCTGGCATTTCGCCCACTCCCGCAGCACCCCGCATCGCCAGGTCGTCACTGAACACCAGGCCTTCGAATCCACACCGCTGCCGCAAAATGCGCTGCAACCACCAGCGAGAGAAGGTCGCCACCTCAGGGTCGCAAGCGGGGTAGTGCACATGGGCCGTCATCACTCCGGCCAGTCTTTCAGCCAGGGCAGCGAAAGGCACAAGGTCCAGCGATTCAATGGTGGCAAAGTCACGGGCATCAGTCGGCAATTCCACGTGGGAGTCCGCCACCACGCCGCCGTGGCCTGGGTAATGCTTGCCCACAGTGGGCATGCCGACCGAAGCCGCGCCGTCGATCCAGGCGCCCGCCAGGGCGACGATGGCGGACGGTTCGGCGGAAAAACTGCGATGACCGATCACGGCGCTTCGATCGAGGTCCACATCCAGCACCGGTGCAAAACTCAAGTCGACCCCGACCGCGGCCAGTTCGGCACCACAGAGTCTGCCGCAGGCGCGGGCCAGTTCCAGCCCTTGCTGCGGGTCCGCAGCGTAGCGTTCACCCAGTGCTGCGGCTGGCGGCAGCAGGGTAAAGCCGTCGCGGAACCGCTGCACACGTCCACCCTCCTGGTCGACACTGATCACCAGTGACGGGCGCAGGCGGCGAATCTCGCCTGACAATGCCCGAAGCTGCTCTGCGGACTCGTGGTTGCGTTCAAACAACACGACACCGCCAACCTGCGGGTGCAGAAGGCGGTCCCGTTCGACATCGGTGAGGCCCGTGCCGGCAAGGTCAATGAAGACTGCGCCGGCCGGCCGATTGGACTGTGGCGGGCTCACCGCGTCCCTCCGCCGTTTTGGTGGACCCGAGCCGCCACCATCACGCGGCCAGGGCGTCCATTGGTGCCTCACCGATGAACACCGGAGTGCCGGCGGAAACGGCATCAAACAGCCACTCAACGTCGGCACAGGCCATGCGCACGCAGCCATGGGACACGGGCTGGCCAAGTCGGTCGACCTCCGGGGTGCCGTGAATGTAAATGAAGCGCTTGCCGGTATCGACCGTTCCGAAGCGATTGGCGCCAGGTTCCTCGCCACCGAGCCACAGGATCCGGGTGAGAATCCAGTCGCGGTCCGGGGCCGCGCCCGCCAGTGCCTCGGACCAGATTTCGCCAGTAAAACGCCGCCCCACGAAGACGCCGCCGCGGGGTACCCCTGTCCCAATCCGCGCCCGGATCCGGTGCCACCCGCGTGGCGTCTGGCCACTGCCGTTGCGCTCTCCGGCTCCCCGCAGGGCGGTCGATACCTCTTTAATTCCCTGCCAAGCGCCCGCGCGCCAGAGCCCCAGCCGCTGATCCGCAAGCGACACGAACACGGTGGCATCCGCGCTTCGAACGCCGGGTGTCAACTTTGCATCCACAGATCGACCACACTTGCACTCAGAAATAGCGAATCAACTGAAAACGAACGAAGTCGTCCTGCTGGAGATAACCGGTTTTGTTGTCGACGTCTGGCGCAGACAAGGCGGCCACGAGGCGGGCGAAGTCAGTGGGCAAGGGATGCCCTCCTGCAAACGCCCGACCTTCTACCACCAGCTTCCAGTCGGAGTTCAGGCGGCGACTCGCTTCAAGCCACCAGACGCGCTCGCGGGTCTCGGGATCCAGATAGACGCCAAGCAAACCCTCGGTCCCGCGCAGGTCGTTGGCCACCCAGCGTGCCGCCACAAAGACATCCTGTTCGAACACTTGGTTCTGCGCCGAATCGCCCCGTTCGTCCCAGTTGTACTCCACCACCCAGCCCAGGTCACTGCGGGTACCCAGCACCCCACCCTGGGTGAACTCAAACCCGAACACTGCTGCGGCATACCTCGGAGTAAAAAAACCACTGCGAGAGATCGCCTCCAACTTCCAGACCCAGCCTCCGGCAAGGTACTGGGCTTCCAATCCGGTTTGATCAATGGTCGGATAGTGCGCCACCAGAGATTCTGTTGGTGTGGGCACACCCCCCACGAGCGCTATGGCAGGGCGCAATTGAGGTTCACGGCTGGTGCCGGAAAAATGCGAAACCGCAAAGTTCCAGTCGCCGATGTAGTGGGTCCAGCGCAGCGCCCACGACAGGTGCCCCTCTTCTCTGTCCGACTCATACTCGGCGCCGTCTACCGGGAAGGGCGGACCGACCCGGCCATCCACTCCAGGAAAGGTGCGCTCCCGAAAGCCACTGAGGAGAAAAAAGTCGAAAATTCCATAGGGACGCTCCACCGACAGATTGACCATCGGCTGTCCGAGCTTTTCCTCGCCATCCAGGGCAAGCACCAGGTCGGACTGGTTGATGATGTCCACCAGGTGTTGCGACTCCGCCACGCCCCAGAACACCCGCCGCACCCCGGAGCGCAACTCCCAGCCTTCGCCGAGGTGGAGCCAGCTCAGTTCACGCAAGTCTGCATGGGTCCGCTCGTCATCCTCGGCGTCCCACCAGAATCCAGAAACAAGGGTGAGGGCGTCGTCGCCGCCGTTCCAACTGGTGAACCACTCCAACTCGGTCCAGGCAGCGGGGAACAGCTGCTCGTCGGTGCGTGCGCCCTGATCCGGGAAGGCCCGAACCTCGAACCCCACTTCGGCCTTGAAGTTCGTCGCTGTGGCCAGTGGCGTCATGGACGCCGCCAGAATCCAGGCAACCAATTTGAACCAGCGAGCCCCCACGTCACCGCATCCGTTTCAGGCTGTTGCGGGAAAAATCCGCGTCGGTAAAGCCATTGCCAAAGCGATAGTCCGTGTAATTGAGCAGGGTGCTCTTTGCCGTTTGGTGGTTCACCATCAAGCTCGCGCCCGGCCGCCAGTGCTTTTCGTCATACAGGCGGTAGTCGCTCACCCGCAGTGTTTTCAACAGGCTTTCCTTGCGGTCGTAGTATTCAATTTTCCAGATTCGATACTCTTCTTTGTCAAGCCAGACCACCTGGCGGGTATAGCCTGAATCCGAACCCACAGGAATGCGCTCGATGACAAAGCAATCAATGCCATCGAGCTGCTCATCGCGCAGGTACCGGTAGGTGAATTTCTCCAGCTCCTGTCCAGCAAAATCCTCGTAAGCAAACTCACTGCCGACGAAGGGGCCGGACTTGTTGCTGGCGGCGATTCGCTTGACGCGCTTGAGCGCCGGCAGGTACAGCCACTGGTCGTCGGGCTCGCTCTTGTAACCGTAGGTCAGCAGCGCCGTACCCCGCTGGTCCGCCGGAGAATCGAATACGATCAAGGATTTGTTGCCGAGGTCTATGTCCCCATCCGGGCCTTCAAGGATTCGAATGCGCAATGCGCGCTCGCTCTCCCCACCGCGACCGTCGCGCAGCACCATCCTGAGGGTGGCAGCGCTGTCCTCAAACCCGCCGGCTCGGCGATCGGCTTCGGCCGCGATCTCATAGCCCCGCGCTTCGTCGGCACTGGTCGGTGCCGCAGCCATCCCCACCATGAGCCCCAAAATGATGCCAAACCGGCGCATTGATCCCCTCCTCGCCCAACCCGTATGACCAACCCAGCCCTCTGTGCACTTTTGTGGTGCGCCGAGGCGAAACAATACCGCGAAGCCTGGGACTTTCACCAGCATAGGACAAGGCTCTGAAGAGCACACCCCGCAGGGTCAGCGGGTCGACTTGGAGGAGGTAGGGGGCAGGCCAATCGGTGGGCCGGGGGTCAGTGCAGCACTCGGGTGTCCGCGCCGTCTTCAAAATCCAGGTCGGCGCCGTCGAGGTCAACCCGCCCGATCATCTGTACGCCCGCCTGGATCATGGCCTTGGCGATGTCCAGGTGGTTCTCATTGAGGTAGCCGAGCGCTTCCTCGGAAAACTTGAGCTGAATCAGGGGTTCCCCGTCACCGTCAGTGCGCTGAAGGACCACCTCGCCATCGGCCAGCTCGACAATTTCTAGAAAGGATGCAGGCATAACTGCTCTCTGGGTTGTGAGGGATGCTGGTTTGTACAGCACCACCCGCACGACTGCGAGTGCGCCCATTCTAACAAGCTGGGTGCACCGGTCCAATCGACCCTGACCTCACCACTCCACCATGGTTTCGCGGTGGCGCTCAAGCAGCTCGGAAAAACCGTCGAGCCAGGCGCGGCAGTCGCTCGGAGCGGGCACTGGGACCTCCGGGGCCTTGCCACTCGGCTCGCTCAAGGACAACAGCGGCAGGCGCTGCGCTTCCGAGCCCGGCTCGGGTACAGTCCCACCAAGCCCAAATGCACAGACTTCATGGTAGGCGATCAGGGCCCCAAGCCAAGATGATGGCTGAGCACCCAAGCGCGCAAGTTCTGCAACTTCAGGCGCCTGCTTGCCAGCCAACCGCACTGATTCGGTCAATCCTTTGAGCCCCGCTGCAGGTTCGAACTCAACCCCATGGTAGCGTGCAAGCTCACCAAGATAGGCGGTCAGGGCGCCGTACAGATGCAGCGCGAAGGACTCAATGAAGGCCACCTGCCGCCCACGCCGACCCTCTGAGGCAGCAACCTGCTCAAGCTGCAGTCGGCTGAAGTAGAGCTTTTGGTTGACTCGGGTGTCGACTTCTAGAGGCATGGGTTGCGCACTTAATGGGGGTCCGGGGGCACAGAGGTCGAGCCGCAGCGCCGCTCAGCCGCCACTGGCACGCTTGCGCCCACCACTGGACTTGGCCTTGCTGGCGGCACTGGTGACCCAGCGGCCATCCACCCAGTGGGCGCGCCAACCCGTTGCCTTGCCGTCGACTTCACTCATCACGTACTGCTCCGCGTTTTTGCGACTGAACCGGATCACGCTTGGGTTTCCTTCCGGGTCGGCCGGAGGGGCCTCCAGCAAGTAGTGGTATTTGGGGTCGATTTCGTCGCGATGGGGCACGAGCTCTGCAACCTTCGGCGGGCGGGTTTCGCGGTTCTTGGGAAAGCCACTGGCTGCAAGGAACAGGCCCGAAGCACCATCGCGCAGCACGTAGTGGTCGTCGACTTTTGCACACCGGAGCTCTGGCATGGGCACCGGGTCCATTTTCGGTGGAGCCGGTTGGCCGTTGCGGAGCAGCTTGCGGGTGTTCTTGCATTCCGGATTGGTGCAGCCGAAATACTTCCCGAAACGTCCGGTTTTCAGTTGCATCTCATGGCCGCACTTGTCGCACTCAATGACAGGGCCATCGTAGCCTTTCAACTTGAATTCGCCGGTTTCGACCTCGTGTCCGGGGCAGTCCGGGCTGTTGCCACAGATGTGTAGCTTGCGACCAGAATCGATCAGATAGCTCTCCATCGCGGTGCCACATAACGCACAGCGGCGTTTGGTCCGCAACAGCCGCGACTCAGCTTCCTCATCGGCATCGACCGGCACGACTTCATCACCCGGCACCAGATTGATGGTCTCCTTGCAGCGTTCGGCGGGCGGCAGCGCATACCCGGAACACCCCAAGAACACGCCGGTGGTGCTCGTGCGAATCTGCATCGGTCGCTCGCAACTCGGGCAAGCCAACTCAGTCGCCACCGGCCGGTTGCCACGCATTCCGTTTTCCGGGTCCTGGGCTTGTGAAAGCTTGGCGTGAAAGTCGGCATAAAATTCATTGAGTACCGCTTTCCAATCCCTTCCACCTTCGGCCACGGTGTCGAGCAAAGCCTCCAGCTCGGCGGTAAACCCGTAGTCCATGAGGTCACGGAACGACTCGGACAGCCGGTCGGTGACCAGTTCGCCCATTTTCTCGGCATAGAAGCGCCGGTTTTCCAGGCGCACATACCCGCGGTCCTGGATGGTGGAAATGATCGCCGCGTAGGTCGATGGGCGCCCGATGCCACGCTTTTCCAGCTCCTTAACCAGTGCCGCTTCGCTGAACCTCGCGGGGGGCTTGGTAAAGTGTTGGCTGGGCTCAAGGCGGACCAGATCCAGCCGTTGTCCGACCTGCAGGTCAGGCAGCTGGGCGTCGTCATCTACCTTTGCGACAGGCTGCACCCGCAGGTGCCCCTCGAAGCGCAGCACTCGACCGCGGGCGCGCAGATCGAACAAACCCGCCTTGACTTCCACCGTGGTCGACGTGAATTCCGCTGGCTTCATCTGACAGGCGACAAACTGGCGCCAAATCAATTCGTACAGACGCGCTGCGTCCCGCTCGACCTGGCCGTCGAGTTGTCCCGGACGACAGTTCACATTGCTTGGCCGAATCGCCTCATGGGCCTCCTGGGCCCCGGACTTGCTGCTGTAGCGGTTGGGTTGCTCGGGCAAATAACGCTCGCCGAACTCCTCGCTGATGAATCCGCGGCAGCTCGCCACCGCGTCTCCACTGAGGTTGACCGAGTCGGTTCGCATGTAGGTGATGTAGCCCGCCTCATACAAGCGCTGGGCCATGGTCATGGTTTTTTTCACGCTGAAGCCGAGGCGTGTGCTGGCGCTTTGCTGCAATGTCGATGTGATAAAGGGTGGGCCCGGACGCGACTGGGTCGGTTTGTCATCGCGTTTGTCGACCACCAGGGGCTGCGAATCCAGTCGCGCGATCGCCGCCTGGGTGTCCGCCTGGTTGGTGGGGCGAAACTTGCGGCCATCCTCGCGCACCACTTCAAAGGTCACAGGCTCAAGCCCTTCGGCGGCAGCGACCGCCTTCAGCTCCCAATACTCCTCCGGAACGAAGGCGCGGATCTCCCGCTCGCGCTCGACCACCAATTTGACCGCGACCGACTGAACGCGGCCGGCGGACAGCCCCCGTGCAATTTTCTCCCACAGCAGAGGCGAGACCATGAACCCGACCACCCGATCGAGAAAGCGCCGAGCTTGCTGGGCGTTGACCCGGTTCAGGTTGAGTTCACCAGGCGACTGAAAGGCTTCGGTGATGGCCCGCTTGGTGATTTCGTTAAACACCACACGGCGGTACCGATCCACATCGCCGCCGATGGCCTGCATCAGGTGCCAAGCGATCGCTTCACCCTCCCGGTCCAAATCGGTCGCGAGATAAATGTGGTCGGCCTTCGCGGCGGCCTTGCGCAGCTCATCCACCACCTTTTCTTTGCCGGGCAGCACCTCATAGTGGGCCTGCCAGTCATGTTCCGGATCGACCCCCATCCGTTTGATCAGTTGCTGATGGGCCCGCTCACGTCGACGCCGATCCTTCTCTTCCGGGCTCAACTTGCGGGTTTGCGCCGCCAACCGTGCCCGTTCTTTGGGGTCCACCGATTTTTGCGAACCGCCCGTGGGAAGGTCACGGATGTGGCCCACGCTCGACTTCACCACGAAGTCGGGCCCCAAGTACCGGTTGATGGTCTTGGCCTTTGCGGGAGATTCGACGATGACGAGGGATTTTCCCATCCGAAACCTCAACAAACTGGAGCATTCGATTCAGCGGCGCGCCGCAAGCGGGCACCCCCTGCGCCGCGGCGCAGCAACCGCTGGCAGGAACAAGTATAGGGACAGCTGGAAACCCGGCTGACAACGCGAGGCGCGCATTCAACCCAGCAGCACCTCAAGGCGCACCGTCCCGTCAAGCGGTCCTCCCTGGCGCTTTAGAAATCCTGGGGCGCCGCTGGGCCTGAAGCCCGGCATATATACGGGCTGCCTCAGGTCGGGTCAAGGCGAGCGTCCCACACGCTGCTTGGCCTTCCCGCTGGTCAAGGTGATGAAATTGGCGGACAATCTGCTGCAGAACAATCGGTCAGACGCGGGTCCGCCGCGCCACAGAAGGAGCCACAGATGCCCGGATACAAACAGATTCTCGTCGCCGTGGACCTCACCGACGAGGCCCCTCAGGTCATCGAGCGCGCAGCGGAGTTGGCCAAGGTGTATGAAGCCCAATTGACCATCATGCACGTCATCGAGCCACTGACCTTCGCCTATGGTGGAGACATTCCGATGGACCTGTCGGGCATTCAAACTGAAATCGAATCCCAAGCAAAGGCCAAGGTGGCCGCTTTTGCCGAATCCCTTGGTGTTCCCGCCGAACGCCAATTGATCATCTATGGCCGGCCTGAGAATGAAATTCACCGCGCCGCCGAACAGGGTGGCGTCGATCTGATCGTTCTCGGCAGCCATGGCCGCCATGGTTTGTCGCTGCTGTTGGGGTCGACGGCCAACGGGGTGCTGCACGGTGCCGGCTGCGACGTGTTGGCAGTGCGGGTGCAAGCCACGGAAAACTGAAGCTTGGTCCGGCCTTCAGGCGAGGCACCTGACGGGGTCACCCAGCCTCACCGCACCGCGACCGCGGTGAATGAGGTTCTGGCCAAACAGGACCTGACGGGACGCATCCCGGCGGTAGGTGCCGAGGGTGGCCATGGGCTCGGGGCCACGGACCCCTGTTTCGGGGTCGATGCGTGGAATCGAACACCTTGAGCAGGGCTTGACCACAGCGCACTCAACCCCACCTAGGGCAACACGGTGCCACCGGTCTTCCACATGGGGCTCAGTGGTGAGCACCACCACATTGGGTCGAAATCGCTCGATCGTGACCGGCTGTTGCAGTCGCTCATTGAGCGACTGCAACGACCCAGTCCCGATGAGCAGCAACGGAAACCCATCGGCGAACGCAACCCGGTCACCCGGCTCTCCATAGGCAGGATCCACCACACGCAGGCTGTCCGATGGCATGAATACCAGGCGGCATTCGAACCCCAGTTTGGCGCTGAGCCAGCTGTGGGCCGCCGAATCAGCAAGCCGGGCATGACACAGGTCGCGCCACACCCTCACCTCGATATCCGCTCCGGCAGAAGGAACTGAGACCTCGATGCAGTCGCGGTCCGCTGAGTGGGTCAGCCGCAGCCCGCCAGCCAGGTGATGCGCTTGCACCCCCGACATTTGCGGCAATTCCCGCTGGGTTAGAAAGCGCCCCTCCTGATCGACCACCATCCAACGGCGATCCCCGACCACCCCAAACTCGTCCAAGTCAGCGGCGTCCAGCCGCTCGCCACGCAGTGACTTCACGGGATAGCGAAACAGTTCAGACACATGCATGTGGGCTGTTCCCCTCATTATTGCAGGCCGACGACAGCCGTTGCCGAAGTGTGGCCCGCGACCCTACCATGGGGACTTCGAACCAAGCCAGAACCGGACGCCGCCCATGCCCCCGCACGAAGACAATGAGCCCAAGACTTTGCCCCAGGCACTGGTGCTGCTGTTCGCGCTGAGTCTGGCGGGCTGTTCTGCACCAAGGCCCGACACCCTGGGTCTGGTGGACGGCAAACTGCGCCCCTGCCCTGACTCGCCCAACTGTGTGCTCAGTACAGCCCCCGGGCACAAGGGCCAAGATCAGGCTGTCGAACCCCTTAGATACGCTGGCGCGATGGAATCGGCGCGCGACCGACTGCTCGAGGTCTTGAGGGCCGAGCAGCGCGTTGAGGTCGTGACGGTGGCGCAGAACTACATTCATGCCGAGTTCACCACCCCCTTGATGCGCTACATCGATGATGTGGAATTCCTGTTCGAGACCCCGGGGCGCATTGACTTGCGCTCGGCCTCGCGCATCGGCCGGTCTGACCTGGGTGCCAACCGCAAGCGTGTCGAGCGGTTGCGGGCCGCGTTTCAGGAGGTCTCGGGCTGAATCGACCCGCCAAGGCAGCACCCTACCGGAGCCCATTGATGCCGGTTCAACAGCCAGGACGGAACGGCCTGTGGCTCGCAGATTCGTGTTGACTGTCATTGGCCCCACTGCCATGTTCGCAGCGCGATTGACTCAACCCAATGGCATCAGCGGGCTGAAGCGCGGCGACACCCACCCCTTGCCGCGCAAGGTACTGCTTGATCCATGATGTGGACCGACATCGGCGTCAATCTCCTCAATGCCAGTCTGCGCGCGGACGCTGAAGCCATTCTGCAACGGGCCGAGCAAGCCCAAGTACACAGGATGCTGGTGATCGCCAGCGATGAGCTGGAGAGCCACGCCTGCGTGGGCCTTTGCGCCGCACACGCAGGGCGCCTGTGGCACAGTGTCGGCATCCATCCCCACCAGGCAGCGACCGCCCGTCCGGGCTATATCGAGCGCCTGCGAGAACTTGCCAGCGCTCCTCAGGTGGTCGCACTTGGCGAGATGGGTCTGGATTACAACCGCAATTACTCCCCGCCCGACATTCAGGTGTCGGTGTTCGAACGCCAACTTGAATTGGCGCAAGACCTGCGACTCCCAGTGTACCTCCACGAACGCGATGCCCATGACACCTTTTACGCCATCCTCCGGGAACGGCGTGATGAACTGTCCGGCGGCGTCGTGCACTGTTTCACTGGCGACGAACCCACACTGATGCGCTACCTGGAACTTGGCTTCTCAATCGGAGTCACCGGTTGGATTTGTGACGAACGCAGGGGACACCAACTGCAGGCGTCGGTGAGGCACATCCCGAGCGACCGATTGCTGCTGGAAACCGACTCACCCTACTTGCTACCGCGGAACATCCGCCCCAAACCCAAAACGCGGATCAACGAGCCTGCCCAACTCACCTGGGTTGCCACAGCCGTCGCAGTGCATCGAAACGAAAGCCTCCAGCAACTGTCTGCTGCCACCGAAGCAAATTTCGACCGGCTGTTCTTGTCCCGACACCGCTGACAAACCCAAACCAGGCACCGGCCCACACCGGGCTTTGATGTGGATCAGGTGGACCCGCTTGCCGTTGCGCCACCATACGCCTCGCACTTGGAGGCGGCGGATGGCACTTTCAGACCACGTTCACATGCTGGGCCAGGAGTTGCGTATTCGGCACGGCACGCGTGTACACAAAATTAGCGTAAACGCTGGCTTCACATGCCCGAACATCGACGGCAGAGTGGGTCGAGGTGGTTGCACTTTTTGTAACAACCGTTCCTTCACTCCCGGGATCAACGGCCCCGAATCCGTCGCCGTTCAGATCGAACGCGGGCGTCAGGTTGTGAAACGTCGAACGGGTGCGCAGAAGTTTCTGGTGTATTTCCAGGCCTACACCAACACCTATGCGGACCTTCAAACCCTCCGCAGCCTGTACGACGCCGCACTGCGCCAACCCGACGTCATCGGCCTCTCGATCGGGACCCGCCCCGACTGTACCCCCGAACCAGTATTGCGCCTGCTCCATAAATACCAGGACCAGGGGTTTGATGTCTGGTTGGAACTGGGCCTGCAGTCCGCATTCGATGCCACCTTGACGCGCATCAACCGTGGGCACGGATGGGAGGAATACCGGTCGGCCGTCCAAGCAGCGCACCGGCTGGGGCTGCGCGTTTGTACCCACTTGATCGCCGGACTTCCCGGGGAAACTTCCTGGCACGCCGAGCAGACCTTGGCGCGGGTGATCGACCTTGGTGTCGAGGGCCTCAAGCTGCATCCACTGCATGTGGTGCGAGGCACGCGCTTGGCCCATGACTGGCGCTCAGGGGCCTACCGCCCGTTGGAGCAGGACGCCTACGTCGACACCGTCGCCAAGCTGGTGCAACAAACCCCGGACCAAGTGGTGTACCACCGACTCACGGGCACCGCCAAACCCCCGTTGCTGCTGGCGCCGGACTGGTGCGCACACAAGTGGCCAGTGCTCAACGCCATCGAAGCAGCGCTCGCGACCTCATCCACATGCGGAGCCAAGGTGCATGGAACTGGTTTGTCCAGCAGGGAATCTGCCCTCACTGAAAGCCGCGGTTGACGCGGGCGCGAACGCCGTATACGCGGGTTTTGGAAACGCCACCAATGCCCGCCATTTCACTGGCTTGAACTTCGATCGTGCCACGCTAGAGCAAGGCATTGCGTACGCCCATCGTCGCGGCTGCAAGCTGTACCTGGCCATCAACACCTACCCCCAACACAGCGGCTGGAAGCAATGGCAGGCGGCACTGGAAGGCGGAGCCGAACTGGGGGTCGACGCATTCATCATTGCCGATGGTGGGGTGCTCGAGTTCGCCACTGAGCATTTTCCTGGCATCCGGCGACACCTCTCGGTACAGGCATCCGCCACCAACGTGGACGCACTCGATTTTTACGTCACCGAGTACGGCGTCGAGCGCGCGGTTCTGCCGCGGGTATTGACCGTGCGTCAGGTCGAGCGTCTGCTCGAACAAACGCCGGTTGAGATCGAGGTCTTCGGCTTCGGCAGCCTCTGTGTCATGGCGGAGGGGCGCTGTTATCTGTCCTCTTATGTGACCGGAGAATCGCCGAACACCTGTGGCGTCTGCTCTCCGGCACACGCAGTGCAGTGGCGAGAAGACCATGGAACGGTGCGCACCTTGCTCAACACCGTGTTGATCGACACACAGGCGCCGGGAGAACGAGTGGGTTACCCCACCCTTTGCAAGGGACGCTTCAGTGTAAACGGGCAACTCGGCTACGCGTTGGAGTCACCGGTAAGCCTCAATGCCATCGAATTGTTGCCTCGACTGTTTGAGGCGGGTGTTGCCGCCGTCAAAATCGAGGGACGCCAACGAAGCCCAGCCTATGTCCAACGTGTCAGCCGGGTTTGGCGACGCGCCTTGGATGCCTGCTGCGCGAATCCTGACGCCTATGCAGTGTCCGACGACTGGCTGACCGAGCTCGCCCAACTTTCGGAAGGCAGCGAAACCACCCTGGGCGCACTGCACCGGCCGTGGCAATAGGTGAGCGCCCCATGTTGAAACTCGCAGTCGCACCGGTTCCCTACCACTGGCCAAGGGCACGGATCCTGAGTTTCTACGCGGACCTCGCAAAGGCGCCGTGCGAGATCCTCTACCTGGGGGAAACGGTCTGCGCAAAGAGGCGGGCCCTCACCCCTCAAGATTGGCTCGACCTGGCCGAGACACTCAGAGCTGCAGGCAAGGAAGTGCTGCTATCGAGCCTCAGCCTCATTGAAGCTGCGTCCGAGGTCTCGACACAGCGCCGCCTGTGTGCAGGTTCCGAATTCCTGATCGAGGCCAACGACCTGGGTGCAGTCACGCGTTTGCGAGGCAGAGAATTCGTGGCAGGACCCGGCATCAACCTGTACAACCCAAGATTCCTGACCCGCCTTCATGCCTTGGGAATGCGGCGCTGGATTGTACCCATCGAGCTGTCGCGACAAGGCCTAGAAACCATGCAGGCGCATTGCCCTGTCGACGTGGAAACCGAAGTGATCGGCTGGGGCCGCCTGCCCTTGGCGCACTCGGCGCGCTGCTTTACGGCTCGAGTACAAGGCCTGGCCAAGGATGAATGCGCTCTGTCCTGCGCGGACCATCCCGACGGCCTGGTCCTGTACACCCAAAACGAACAACCATTCCTGTGCCTAAATGGGGTACAGGTTCAGTCCGCGTTGAGCCATTGCTTGATTGACGCCGTGGAGACACTCCAACAGCTGGGCATCCACTCACTGCGACTGATCCCGCAGTCCGAAGGATTTGACGCCGTCCTGCGCACTTTTGATCAGGTGCGCCGCGGTGCAACAACCGCCTCGAGCGCTGTGGAAGCGCTCGGCCGCCTGGCACCCACTGGCCTCTGCAACGGATACTTTCACGGCATTTCCGGCATGGATTGGGTGGCGCCACCCCAGGTTCCCCAGGGCCAAGCATCGCTTGACGCACCAGCGCCTCGAAAGCAATGAAACGCTCAGCACGTGCCTCACACACCAATGGCGCGCAGCAGCCTGTGTAGTTGACGCGATCCAGGTGGTGGTTCTTTGCCCGCAATGTGGTTTTTGATCGCGAGCGCCAGATCCACGTCACCGGTGATGCGCAATCGGCGCCGAAAAAACAGCTCGTCCGGATCGGTTTGGCCCAGCACCACTGACGACCAATCGCTCAGGCGCGCGGCCATCGACACATCCGCTTTTTGGTCACGGGTGACCAACAACCCACCGTCCATGCGCGATACACACCACCAGCCAGTCACCCCATCCACCCGAAGGCGGACTCGTTTTCCACGCAGAAAATCGAGCCGAGTTGAGCACAGGTCATCAAAAAACCAAATGTTAAGCGCTGCTTGCAGCGACACACTGAGTGGAAGCGGAATGCGCCGGCGCGGAAAAAGCATCAGCACACCTGCCGCAGCCAATGGGCGTGGACCCGCGTGTCGGAGCTTAGCTCTGGATGAAAGGCACATCCGACATGGGGGCCCTCCTGGACCACCACCGCATGGCCACCATGGGTACCCAGCACCTGTTGGGAAGCGGTTGCCTTAATGGCAGGGGCACGAATGAAGAGGCCCCGCATGCCAACAAACTCGGTACTCTGGATGGTGGCGACAAAACTCGCCGCCTGCGGACCATAGTGGTTTCGCACCACCGTCAAGCCCAAAATGTTGAGCGGATTAACCCGTTCATCCTGGGCGTTCTCGCTCATCAGTATCAACCCGGCACAGGTCCCCAGCACAGGGTGATACCGGGAGAAGTCTCGAATGGCACCGCCCAAGCCCGTGTTCTGCAGCGCAACACTCAGGCTAGTCGACTCGCCACCAGGCAGCACCAGACCGGACAGACCGTGCAAGTCGGCTGGCTCTCTCACCAAACGCGTACGAACGCCCAACGACCGCAACATGACCTCATGCGGGCGAACCGCGCCCTGTAGGGCCAATAGACCAATGCCGAGGCGGCTAGCAGCCACGATCGGAAAATCGGGCGAGACTGTCTTGTGGCGTGCGCAAGTCAAATCCGGACATGGCCCCACCGAGCCCCCGGGACACACTGGCGATCCGCGCTGGATCATCGTAATGGATGCAGGCTTGTACGATGGCGGCGGCCCGGGCCGATGGGTCCTGTGACAGGAAGATGCCAGAACCCACGAAAACGGCCTCAGCCCCGAGCTGACGCACCAGGGCCACGTCCGCGGGCGTGGCGATCCCGCCAGCACAAAACATCGGCACGGGCAGTGCGCCAAGCTCGGCAACGGCTGACACCAACTCCAGAGGCGCATCCAGCACCTTGGCCTGCTCCGTGCAAGCGTCAAGCCCCATGCCTGCCAGCACCTCTATTTCCCGCCGGAGCTGGCGCAGGTGACGAACCGCTTCAGTAATGTTGCCTGTGCCGGCTTCGCCCTTGGTTCGAATCAACGCAGCACCTTCAGCGATGCGCCGCAGCGCACTGCCAAGGTCGGTCGCGCCGCACACAAATGGAATGTCGAACTGCCACTTGTCGATGTGGTTGACTTCATCCGCCGGCGTCAACACTTCACTTTCATCGACAAAATCGACCGACAGCGCCTGCAACACTTGTCCCTCTGCCCCGTGTCCGATGCGGCACTTCGCCATGACCGGAATCGAAACAGCAGCTTGGATGGAATCGACCAGCTCCGGAGCCGACATTCTCGCAACTCCGCCCACGTGGCGAATCTCTGCCGGAATGCGTTCCAACGCCATCACAGCCACGGCCCCGGATTGCTCGGCAATGCGTGCTTGCTCAGCATTGGTGACATCCATGATGACGCCTCCGCACAGCATCTGCGCAAGACCTCGCTTCAGTTGAAAAGTCTCTTCGTTCAGGCGGTTCTGCAAGTTTCGGTGCATCGTTCCTTTCCCATCATCGTCCAATCAGCCAGGGCCGATTATCGCCGCGGCGCGACCGCCCGCGTTGACCCGAATCAACAGATCCGGCGGCGGTGCCCTCGACGCACCGGGGCTGCCAGCGTGCGACTGGGGTTCGCTTGATGTGACGAGAACAAAGCCACGAAGCCGCCATCCGAACACCCCCTGGGTTGTCGAGACCGGAACACAGGTATAATATTTGTATACTTTTAACTGCGCACAGCTGACATGAGCAAAAACCAACCCCAGCCGACCTTTACCGTGAAGGCGGTCTCCGAAGCAACCGGTCTTAGTCCCCTGTTGTTGCGGGCCTGGGAGCGCCGGTACCAGGCTGTCCAACCCGACCGAATGGATAACGGGCGCAGGGCCTACACAGCCGATGATGTTGCTCGGCTGCAGCTGCTGGCGCAGCTGGTGAAAAGCGGCCACGCCATTTCGCGCGTCGCCGCGTTGGACGACGCCGCCCTGCAAGCACTCGTGGAAGCCGGCCAGGACAGTGCGCAGTCCGCCCCTCCCTATCCACGCCTACACCGCAACCTGCTGGAGACCATCAGCCACCTGGACGCCGAAGGCTGCGACCATGTGCTGCGCCAGGCTGTGGCCACCCTGGACATGCGTGACCTGGTGAACAACCTGTTGATGCCAGCCCTCAAGGAAGTGGGGGACCGTTGGGGACGGGGTGAGTTCAACGTTGCACACGAGCGGGTGCTCACAGCAAGCTTGCTGAAATTGCTCCTCGCGCTGCTGAATTGGCGGCGCCAAACCACGCGCCCGGCCGTGGTGTTTGCGGGCCTGAGTGGGGAACGACACGAATTCGGCATTCTCTGCGCCGCACTACTTGCCGCAGACCACCGGTTGGACTGCAGGTACCTGGGTCCAGACCTGCCTGCCATCGACACCGCACGCATTTCACGGGCGTGCGGTGCCCATGCCGTTGCCATCACTGCAGTTCGATCCGACCCAGCGAGCCTGCGCACCCACCTCAGCGAATTGCAGGCACTCGCCAAGGCCTTGGACCCGGTGCCTGTGTTCGTGGGTGGGCACGGCGCCGAGCTGCTCGACACCACAGAGCTGCCTGTCAATTGCCGCGTGGTGACCGACTTTTCCCACTTCGAAGAACAGATGGCGCTGATTGGTCAGCGCGGGATCAGCAATTAATTATACAAAAGCTATACTTTTCTTTTTTCTCTGGTACTCTTGGCTCAACGTATAGCTTTCGTATAGGAAATGGATCCATGCGTTGTCGCGGTTTCTCACTGCCCACCACCCTCACCCTTGCCTTGGCCCTGCACGGCATGGCGCACGCCGGTCCTGGATTTCAGCCCTCCGTTGTGGAACTGCGCCCGCAGCCGCCGCAGGAGTACCGAACCACGGCCGAGGTCATCGCCCTCGCGGACAGCTGGCTGGCTGCTGAGATCCGCGGCGTTGTGACCCGCGTTGCGGTAGAAACCGGGCAGCACGTAAAGCCAGGCGAAGTTTTGGTGTCTCTGGATTGCACCGATCACCGCCTGCAGCACAGCCGACTGCAGGCGCAACTGCGTGCCACCCGGGCCGATGCCCAGTTGGCCGAACTGCAGCTGCTGCGGTTGCGCCGACTGGCGGACAGCGACGCGATATCGGTCGACGCCTTGGACCAGGCCGAGGCCGGGTCCGAGCGCGCCCAAGCCCAATCGCTTGCGGTGCAAGCAGAGATCGCACTGGCCAGCGCGAACATCGAGCGGTGCACCTTGCGCGCCCCCTACGGTGGTCAGATCACCCAGCGGGCGGCAGCGCTGGGTGCGTCCGTTCGGGTGGGCGAGCCTCTGGTTCAACTGATCGATCCCGATGCGGTCGAACTGCGCGCCCACCTGACTCCGGACGAATCCGCATCCCTCAGTTCTGCCACCGGGCCGCTCGAGTTCATCGCAACAACAGGGCGCTACTCAGCGCGCCTGCGCACGCTGACCTTCGCGTTGGACCCACGTTCAGCCACCCGAGAGGTGCGCCTTGAATTCACCGGCCCCAAGCCACCGCCCGGAGCGAGTGGAACCCTGACTTGGCGGCAGGTCCCGCTACTGAGTTCCAACGCCCTCAGGCTCTGACGCCCGGCCAGAACCCAGGCCCGCGAGCAGCCGCCAAACCCAGCGCTTGGGGAGAAGCCGCCATCGCCCCCATCACATCA
>DHQM01000188.1:40593-40821 GCA_002408105.1 Gammaproteobacteria bacterium UBA5338
AGCGCTTGGGGAGAAGCCGCCAGCGCCTGAACACCCAGAGGTCATTCCGTGCCGATCCTGCGCTACAACCCCGTCCTAGCCAACCTCAGCGTGCTGCTGGTTATCGCACTGGGTCTGCTGAGTTATTTCACGCTGCCGCGGGAAGAAAACCCAACGGTAAACTTCAACTGGGTCGAAGTGACAACGCTCTACCCGGGGGCATCCGCGGGAGAAATCGAGCAGAAAGTC
>DHQM01000188.1:41083-41422 GCA_002408105.1 Gammaproteobacteria bacterium UBA5338
CCCGCCCGTTGGAGCTGTCCGCCGCTGGAGTGGCGGACATCGAGTTCATCCTCAGCACCAGCCGCGAAAGCATCTCCTCCATCCTTGTGCGGTTTGAAGCCGATTTGGACAAAGCCGTGTTTGGCAAACGGTTGGCAGACCTGCGCCGTGCGATCGACCGTGAACGGGCTAACCTGCCGGCGACCGCAGAAGACCCGCTGGTGGAGGAAATCACCACCGCCAATGCCTTTCCGGTGGCCACACTGGCACTGGTGGGCGATCAGGACAACCAGACGCTCTACGCGCAGGCCAAAGCGATTGAGCGCGAACTGGAGCGGATCGACGGTGTGGATGACGTGG
>DHQM01000188.1:41708-42071 GCA_002408105.1 Gammaproteobacteria bacterium UBA5338
GGCTGTCGGATACCGAAAACCGGAAATTCAGGTGCGCTTCGATGCAAATCGACTGGCCCGCACAGGGCTCTCGCCGACGGGCCTCACGGCATCCCTGGAGCGCCAACTGCAAGACCTGGCATCGGGGCGCATCCAAGTCAACGGCAGCGACTGGCTGCTGCAGTACGAGGGCGCGACGGCGGATCCCGTCCGGATTGGTGCACTTTCCTTATTGGACCGCGAGCGCGAGCTGACACTGAGCGATGTCGCCATGGTCACCTCCAGTCGCGCCCAGCCCACACAGTTGGTGCGGGTGGATGGCAAGCCAGCGGTGATGTTTACGGTAACCAAGCAGCCCGAAGCCAACACCCTGGAGTTGGTCAA
>DHQM01000188.1:42378-42660 GCA_002408105.1 Gammaproteobacteria bacterium UBA5338
CTGATCGACGACCAAACCTTCAGCACACGTCAGGCCCTCGGCATCATGGGCAACAATGCGGCACTGGGTTTGGCGCTGGTGCTTCTGGTGGGGTGGGCGTTCCTCGGTCTGCGCACCGCAGCCCTGACCAGCATCGGCATTCCCTTCATTCTGGCCGCAACGCTGTTCACCCTGGACCTGATTGGCCTGACCCTCAACATCATTGTGTTGCTTGGTATGGTGATCGCTCTGGGCATGTTGGTGGACACTGCAGTGGTGGTGGTGGAAGCGGTGCAGCGACAG
>DHQM01000188.1:42907-47653 GCA_002408105.1 Gammaproteobacteria bacterium UBA5338
TGCAGCGGGGTGACGCCGCGGTGGCCGCAGCCCGGGAGGCAGTCCGGCAGGTGAGTGCACCTCTGACCGCTGCGGTCTTGACCACCATCGCCGCCTTTCTGCCGCTGATGCTCATGCCAGGGATTCTGGGGCAGTTCATGTTCGTTGCGCCGCTGGTGGTGACCTCTGCACTGCTGTTCAGTTTGCTGCATGCCTTTTGGATCTTGCCAGCGCAAATTGCGGGCTTCCTTCCCGACGGCAGCCCGCAACCGCAGACCAGCTGGCGTGCCGTCGCCATGCGGCGCCTGCGGACCCGCTACGGGCGCTCGGTGGCCTGGTTGGTGCGCCGCCCCATGGTCACTCTGGGGGCGTTGGTGCTTGTGGCGTTGGGCACCACAGCGGCGTTGACCTCAGGGGCGATCCGCAAGGATTTTTTTGCATCCGACCCCTATCGCCTGTTCTACGTGGACATTGAATTGCCAGCGGGCACACCCTTGGCCCGCACCATGGAGCAGGTGAGCGCGATCGACGCCGAACTTCGACGTGTTCTCACACCCCAAGAAACGCGGGCCTTGATCGGGTACGCGGGTCAGCAGTACACCGAAACCTCACCCCGGTTTGGGGACCACCTGGGGCAGATCCTGGTCACACTGCAGCCAAGCGCCGATGGGTTGCGCACCGTCGATGCGGTGATCGAGTCAGCGCGTTTCCGCCTTGAACCGGTCATGGCCGACAGCGGTTCCCTCAGCTTTCAGCGACTGCGCAACGGGCCACCCACCTCCAAACCGGTCAGTGTTCGGGTTCGCGGAGAAGACTTCGAACGCATCTTTGAGGTGGTCGAGGTGCTGCGCGGTGCCATGACGACCAAGCTCGGCTTCATGGACGTCACCGATGATTACCGGCCCGGGTTGACGCGGCTGCGGATGCAAATCGATGGTGAAGCGGCGCGGCGTGCTGGCATCGCTCCAATGACGGTCGCACAGACCTTGCGTCTGTTGGCCGATGGGGTGGTGGTTGCAGAAGTCCAGGGCCCCAGTGAACAAACCGAAGTGCGGGTGCTGGCGGAAAGTGACCGGTATCCGGGCCCCGAACACCTGCTCGCGACGCGCATCGTCAATCCCGAAGGACAGTGGGTGCCCTTGGGCACCCTGGTGGAAACGAATGCAGCCCCCGACCGCGCCCTCGTCCGCCACTACAACCTCAAACGCGCCATCACCTTGGAGGCGGACATCGACCGCACTCAGCTTGACACCCTGGCCGCCAACCAGTTGGTGCTTGATGCATGGCAAGAGATCGCCGACCGGTACCCAGACATCGACATCGACCTGACCGGCGCCCAGGAGGACATCCAAGAAAGCCTCGCCGCGCTCGCGGTGCTGTTCCCCATTGGACTGGGCGCCATTTACTTGATTCTGGGAACGCAGTTCCGCAGCTATACCCAACCGCTGCTGATTCTGATCACGGTTCCGCTGGCCTTCGTTGGGGTGGTGGTGGGCCTCTTGGTGACCAGCAACCCACTCAGCCTCTACACACTCTATGGGATCGTGGCACTGGCCGGAATTGCGGTGAATGCCGCCATCGTGATGGTGGACGCGGCGAACCGACGGGTCGGCTCAGGCATGCGCCCAGCAGCAGCGGTGGTGTTGGCGGCCCGCGAACGTGTGGTCCCGGTACTCATCACCTCCATCACCACAATTGCGGGGCTCAGCTCACTCGCCATGGGACTTGCCGGTGATTCGCTCACCTGGGGGCCCTTGGCCACCGCCATCGTGTGGGGGCTGCTCTTCTCCACCCTGTTGACGCTGGTGTTCGTGCCTCCGCTGTACCTGTGGCTGACACCCAAAGCCAAAGGTCTACGCGGCATGGCGCCACGGCCGCGGCCTGACGTTGAGGCGCTTAACGCCCCGGCTCACCAATGACGATCACTTTGTCATGGGACAGCCCCTGAGCCTCACACAGCCCGCGATAGGCCGCCAAAATGCTGTGCGCATCCACCATGCTGGTGACATTGCCGTCGTTGTCGATGTTGATGTTGGCGCCATAGATCGCGAACCAGATCTCGGTAATGCCGTCCTGGTCGTCCGGCGTGGTCAGCGTATGCACCGAGCCCGACGGCTCGTAGAGGTAGGACCCCGGCGAATTGACGTACTCGGGGTATTCCTCATAGAACCAGCGCCCAGCCAAGGTCACTGCGAACACCGACCCGGTGTGGTAGTGCTTGGAAATCCGCCGGCCACCTGGCATGCGGGTCTTGAGGATCCAGAGGCCCTGGCAGAGATCGACCTGCAACAGCTGCATCGAGCTGCCATCGCCGGTCTCCACAAAGGGCACGTCTGGCTCGCCGACATGAATCGCTTCAGTGGGGGCATGCAAAGGAATGATGGGCGGTTTGGGGGGCTGCTCGACCGCAGACATGGTGAAGTTCTCCTGGTTGTTCTTCTAAATCCAGTGGGTACCGGGCGCCACCAGAACCCGAGGGGTTCGGCCGGCACGACTCGGTGCCGCCAGCCGACCGGCCCCTCGCAGCCAAGTGCGTCGGATCAGTCGGCCGCGCCATCCTGCGCTGCCGCCGCGGATTCGATCAGTGCCTTGAGTTCGCCCTTCTCGTACAGGTCGAGCACGATGTCACAGCCCCCCACCAATTCCCCTTGCACGTACAGCTGGGGAAAGGTCGGCCAATTGGCGTACTTGGGCAGGTTTGCCCGCACCTCAGGGTTCGCCAGCACATCCACATAGGCGAATCGCGCGCCACAGGCCATCACCGCCTGCGCGGTGCGCATCGAAAACCCGCACTGGGGCGCTTCCGGTGAACCCTTCATGTACAGGATGATCGCGTTGCTCTCGATCTGCTCACGCAGTTGCTCCAGAATGTCCATCGCGTTTACCTCTTGGTTGGCACGGCGGGCAAGGCCATGCGCTGCTTGAATCGACAACCGCACCATTGTAACAAGCGCGTCTTCGGTTGCGGTCATTCCATCCGGTGTGCTTCACCCTGATTGCGCGTGCTGCCCATCGATTCCTCACACGCGTACTCGCCCTTGGGCGCCGCACCCGCTTCCGAGGGTTGGGTGACCTTTTTCCCCAACGCCCTCTCCGCCTGCAGTCAGACCCTGTTCCGGCGCCTTCATGAGCAGCTGAATTGGGGCCAGTACCAAGTTCGCGTGTTTGGCCGGGTACATCCAACCCCGAGGTTGCAAGCGTGGCACGGCGACCCAGGCACCGACTACGGATATGCAGGCCTGCGGCTGAGTCCCGCGCCATGGACAGGCGACCTAACGGCGGTGCGCGCGGCCATCAATCGGCTCTTGCACGCGCAGTTCAACGCGGTACTCGCTAACCTGTACCGCGACGGGACGGACCACATGGGGTGGCATGCGGACGACGAACCCGAACTCGGCCCACAACCGATGATCGCCTCGCTGAGTTTTGGGGCAGAGCGGCGGTTTCTGCTGCGCCACCGCAAATCCAAACAGCAAATCGAACTCAACCTTTCCTGCGGCAGTCTGCTGGTGATGGGCGGAGCGTTGCAAGCCCACTGGCAGCACAGGGTGCCGAAAGCGGCCCGGATACCGCACCCACGAATCAACCTCACCTTTCGCACCATCGAACCCGCCTAGTACCGGCGCAGGACGCCACAGGTGCAATTCCGCTATATTCCGGGGTTCGATCCCCAGATGCCTGTTTGATGCAGGGCGTACCTGGACCTGCCCTTTTGTTGCGAGAATGCCATGCTTGAATACCTCCTCCGCCCGATGGGTTGCCGCGCCGAGGCGCCCCAGTCGAAGCGGGCCTCTAGGGCCGTGCACCACGTCCTATCGATTGGGGTGCTCGCCCTGGCGGTGGTGTGCCCTGCCAAGGCCGTGGAGGAGAACCTTGACCCCGAAGCGGCATCGGGGCGCGCGGCCAAACCCCTGGTGCAAGCAGACCAGTTCATGGTCGTGGCGGCGGACCCGCGGGCGGTGGAGGCCGGCGTCCAGGTGCTTGAAGCCGGCGGAACCGCTCTGGACGCTGCAGTCGCGGTGCAAATGGTCCTGGGACTTGTCGAACCCCAGTCGTCGGGCATCGGCGGCGGCGCCTTTTTGCTCTACTGGGACCAGGCGGAAGGGCGCCTGTACACCTATGACGGGCGCGAAACTGCGCCTTCCGCAGCCACCCCGGCCCTCTTTCTCCACGCCGACGGAACGCCCATGCAGTTTTTCGAGGCCTTGGTGGGGGGCCGCTCGGTCGGCACCCCAGGGGTCCTGAAAATGTTGGAGCTGGCGCACCAGGCGCATGGAAAACGCCCCTGGGCCGGCCTGTTCGATCCGGCGATTCAGTTGGCGGAGACAGGCTTCATTGTCTCTCCCCGGTTGGCGACACTGCTACGCCTCGGGATCAATCCAGGCCTGCAGCGGCCAGGGGCCGCCAACCAGTATTTCTTCCGCGACGGAGAAGCGGTCGCGGCCGGCACCCGGCTGCGCAATCCCGCGTATGCCGCCACCCTCAGGCGCGTTGCAACGGCAGGAACCAGCGCCTTCTACTCAGGTGCCACCGCCCAAGCCATCGTAGAGCGGGTGCGCAACGACGCGGACAATCCTGGACTCTTGACCGAGCAAGACCTGGCCAACTACGAGGCCCGCGTGCGGGACCCGGTTTGCGCACCCTTTCGGTCTTACCGGCTGTGCGGCATGGGGCCACCTTCTTCGGGGCCGATCACCGTGTTGCAAATGCTTGCAATCTTAGAGTCCGAGGGGCTCGACAACCAAGGGCCTCTCACCCTGGAAGGGG
>DHQM01000244.1 GCA_002408105.1 Gammaproteobacteria bacterium UBA5338
CGCAGAAATGCGTGCGCGCCGGGGGCAAGCACAATGACTTGGAAAACGTCGGCTACACTGCCCGGCACCATACGTTTTTTGAAATGCTGGGCAACTTCAGTTTCGGAGATTACTTCAAAGCTGAAGCGATTGCGTTTGCCTGGCGGTTTTTGACCGAGCGACTTGGCCTCGCGCCAGAGCGCTTGTGGGTCACCGTCTTCCACGAGGACGCCGAGGCCGAGCGGATTTGGCTTGAGGACATCGGCGTTGATCCCGCTCGTTTCTCGAGACTGGGGGAGCGGGACAACTTTTGGTCGATGGGTGACACGGGCCCTTGTGGGCCTTGCTCAGAAATCTTTTTTGATCATGGTTCTGAAGTGGCCGGTGGGCCGCCGGGCAGTCCCGACGAGGATGGCGACCGCTACATCGAAATCTGGAACCTGGTGTTCATGCAGTTCAACCGCACCGCCGATGGCACCCTGGAGCCTTTGCCCAGCCCTTCGGTCGACACCGGGATGGGCCTTGAGCGCATCGCTGCGGTGATGCAAGGGGTCCACAGCAACTACGGGATCGACTTGTTTCAAAGTCTGTTGCGATCTGTCGCGCAGGTGGTGGGGGTCGAAGCGGGGTCGTCGAATTCGCTCAAAGTCATTGCTGACCACATCCGTTCCAGTGCGTTTCTCATCGCCGATGGTGTGGTTCCCTCCAACGAGGGGCGCGGGTACGTGCTGCGTCGCATTGTCCGTCGGGCCCTGCGCCATGGCCACAAGCTTGGACAGCAAGGGCTTTTTTTCCACCGGCTTGTTGCGCCACTGGTGCAGGAGATGGGGGGGGCGTACCCGGAGCTGGCTGCAGCCCAGGGTAGGATCGAGCAAACCTTGACGGCCGAGGAAGAGCAGTTCGCCCGCACCCTCGACCAAGGCATGCGCATCCTCGAAGACGCCATTGCGGGAGTAGAAGGCGACAGCCTTGCCGGCGAAGTGGTGTTTCGCCTCTACGACACCTATGGGTTCCCGGAGGATTTGACCGCTGACATCTGCCGCGAGCGGGGCCTGCAGATCGACCGGGTAGGGTTCGAGCGAGAGATGGAATCGCAGCGCAAGCGCGCCCGGGCGGCCAGCCAGTTCGCTTCCGCGCCGGCAGCCCAGTTGCGGATTCAGGGGAGCACCGAATTCGTCGGCTACCAGGCGCTCGATGGCGAAGCCGAGGTCGTTGCGCTGGTGGGGCCGGAGGCTGAGGTGGAACGGCTTGTAGCAGGCGAAACCGGCTGGCTGGTGCTGAACAGGTCACCGTTTTACGCTGAATCAGGTGGCCAGGTTGGCGACCAAGGGTCTCTCGAAACGCCCACCGCCCATGCGGAGGTGCTGGACACCCAGCGCCAGGGGGACCAAATTCTGCACCGTGTTCAGGTGCGCGAGGGCAGCATTGGCGTCGGCGAGCGCGTGAGATCCCGAATCGATTCGGCTCGGCGTCAGGCCACGGCCCGCAACCATTCCGCCACCCACCTCCTGCACGCCGCACTGCGCGAAGCGCTTGGCGGCCATGTGCAGCAGAAAGGGTCGCTGGTGGACCCGGAGAGGTTGCGGTTCGACTTCACTCACGCGGAACCCCTGAGTACAGCCCAGATTCACGCCATCGAAGCGCGCGTCAACGCCGAAATCCGCCGCAACACCCCAGTCGAAACCGAGCTGATGGACCTGGAAGAGGCCAAACAGCAGGGCGCGGTTGCGCTGTTCGGCGAAAAGTACGCCCAACAGGTGCGGGTTCTGTCCATGGGCGCGGGGTTTTCCAAAGAGCTTTGTGGTGGCACGCACGTGCACCGAACCGGCGACATTGGGCTGTTTCGCATCTCGAGCGAGTCCAGTGTCGCCGCGGGTGTTCGGCGAATCGAAGCAGTCACCGGAGAGCAGGCAGTGGCGCGAATGCGCGAAGACGCAGGGCTTCTGGCCGAGCTTGCGGCACTACTGCGGACCCCTGAGGCCAAGTTGCCAGAGCGCGTGAGCGCACTGATCGACCAACTTCGCGAGCAAGACCGCGAACTGGACCGGATGAAGGCGAAGCTGGCCACTTCGAGTGGTTCGGATTTGCTGGATCAGACCCAGCAGGTGGAAGGCGTTTCTCTGCTGGTGCATGCTCTGGATGACGCCGACCCGAAATCCTTGCGCAATACCCTGGACTACCTCAAACAAAAGCTTGGCTCGGGCGTGATTGTGCTGGCCACCGAGCGCGCCGGGAAAGTCAACCTGGTTGCGGGGGTCACGGGAGATTTGGAATCCCGCGTGCATGCCGGACAGCTGCTGGGCGAAATCGCGGCACTGGTGGGTGGGCGCGGCGGCGGTCGCGCCGACATGGCGCAGGGCGGAGGAGATCAACCTGAAGCGCTCGCTGCGGCGCTCAATCAGGTGCCGGACCTTGTCGCCCAACGGCTACTGGCAGCCGCACACTGATACCGTTTGTCGAACGGCGCTGCGCTGATCTTGTCCGCGCCGGCGTAATTCTGTAGATTTAACAATAGCTTTTGGCTTACAGGGAATATGGCGCTTCTCGTACAAAAATTCGGCGGCACTTCCGTCGGCAGCGTGGAACGCATCGAAGCCGTCGCAGACCGGATCGTGCAGGACCGAAAAACGGGGCATGACCTCGTGGTGCTCGAATTCGGGCCTTGGT
>DHQM01000201.1:0-2292 GCA_002408105.1 Gammaproteobacteria bacterium UBA5338
GCTCATCGCCCGCACCCGCTGAAATCAGCGATCACCACACCTGGGGTTGCGCCCGCGTTCGCTGCGGCCTCCGCATTCGCCCGGCGGGTCCATTTGTCCAGCTCCTCGGAGATCCAGCGCGCGTCCGCGCGAGTCAGTTGCCGATCGCCGTGGCGCCACGCCTGGCCCTTGAGGACGGCGCTGTACGCAGCCTGCAGCAGTGCGACTTGGTCGGTGGCGAAGCTCATGCCCACACAATAGCGAGCGCAATGCGGGTGATCTCGGGGGCTCGCCCGCAATGGGGCAAGGTGTGGGGTGGTTGTTGCGGACCAGCCGCTGTAGGGGCGTGGCGGGGCGCTATTTGTACTCGCGCACCCAGACCGTCTCTGGCGGCAGCAGCCAGTGGTCGTCGGACCACAGCGAGCCCCAGCCCTTGATTTGGTGGACCAAATGGACCAGCGGGGTCAGGTGATGAATAAGGGGCTCATTTTCTCCGCCAGGAGCGCCCCCAAAACATCATACCCGGCGTCGTTGGGGTGGCTCGCGTTGTATTGGTACTCCAACGCAATCGTTTCGCCGCCAGAGCCGTCCAGCTCGTCGGCTTTGATTGCGCCGGAAAAATCTGCCGTGCACACCGCCAAATAATTGTCGAGCAGCCCTTGGTTGTAGCTGCGCCGGAGGTGGTCGGTCGCCCCGTACTCCTCTGGCAGTACGGTCCAGGCGATAGGGGTAATCCCAGCGCGGTTGCAGCGGTCCAGAAACCCATGAAACTCAGATTCCCAGTCCGTAATATCCGCAGTATCCAACGTCGCCGGCACCGAGTTTGGTGTGCCGTTGGGGAAAATCGCCACGTCGGGAACCATCACCCCATCAAAAACAGGTGTGGGTGCGGCGAAATAAAGGGCATCAGTTTTACCTGGCCCGCCGAGGTTCATTTGCTCAATCGGGAGGTGGTTGGGGTTAGCCGCGAGTTGGTCGATCGCCCTAACTACGGCGTTGTCGGTGACCAAATCGGCAAACGACCCATAGCTGATGCTGTCGCCGACGGTCGCAATGGTGACCACACCTGCGCCGCCTTTGGTTTCATACTGAACACCGGCAAAAATAGTCTGGCTTTCCAGGCTGGTGGATGTGAACCCACTTGGATCTCCCACGTGCTCCCCTGCCTGCTCACGCATCTCGTACTGCTGTGTGGGCCTCGTCGCCCACCCTTCCAGCCCGCCTGACGTTATCCCGCACCCGCTCAACATCGCCGCGGTCGAAACGTAGGCGCTGAAGCAGACCAGCCCACCGCTGGATCCGTCAGCCATGGGGAGTGAATCCAGATCAACCCAATCGCCCATCACATAGGTGTCGTTGTCAAACGTCGAGGCGCTGGACGCCACCAAACCGGCGCCCGGAATCGTGACAGTCGCACTGGGGTGGCCGGACAGGTCGGTTTCCACCTGCGCTAACGCGTGCGCGGTACATGCCGCCACAGTGTAGTCCTGATCCTCCCGCGTGTTGATAAACACAGGCCGCACCCGGCTATACGGCGCAGCGGTGCGGCAATAGAGCCTGAACGTGTTAGGAGTCTGGTTGTTAATCACAGCAGTCCGGTTGGTGATGATGCGTGTGGCGATTGAGCCGACGGGGCGACGAAGGGCCATGGCTTGATCGACCGCAGGTAAGGTACCCCCTGCGCTCATACCCACCGCGACCGCGTCAACATACGCCACAACAGACCCTGCGCCGCCAGTGTCGGGGGTTTGCACGTACAACTCAGCGGCTGTGAGCCCCACAGCGGGCACTTGCACCAGGTATTGCTGAGTCCCAGAGCCGGCGCTGATCGCCATTGAAGACAGTTTGGCTGACGACGTGCTAGTCAGATCGAGCAGCGCCAGGTCCAGCGTCCGGGTGGTTTGCCCGACATCTGCGCACCCGCGCACCGCCAGCACCCCATCCCCGACTGCGCCCGTCCTGACCACATTGATCGCCAATGTAACGCCTGCATGGTAGTGCAGGTCGTGGATTTTCAGCATGGCGCGGGCGTCCGTACAATCCACCGCGGCGGCAGAGATTTTGTTTTCCGCCTGCTGGGCCGCAGACACAACCAGTGGCCCTGCACCTGCACGCAGCACCCCATCGACACCAACCCGCAGCGGCAACTCTGTCCGGTCTACTCCAGCGAAACCCTGGATTGTCGTGTACATGCCCGCCCCCGCACTGATCTCGCACTGGTGATGTGGCCGACCACACGTCGGCAAACTGCTGCGCACCACAATAGCCAGCAAATTGCGGGTGATCTCGGGGGCTCGCCCGCAATATAGGCCC
>DHQM01000201.1:2592-2987 GCA_002408105.1 Gammaproteobacteria bacterium UBA5338
CGCCGGGGCCGACACCCGGATTGACGGAGACAACGACATGAGCGCAAAAAAACTGACCTACTCAACCAAAGACCTCATCGAAGCGGCTGTTAGAGACCCATGGGCGCGGGAGGCCCTGTATGCAACGCATGGCGAGGACCCCGATGCAGCGCTGACGGAAGGCCACATTGCCGCCGCATGCGACTACTGTGCAGACAAGGCGCGCGAATCAGTCAGCAATTCTGGCGAGCTGAATTTGTTTGGCGAATACTCGCCGGACCGCTCTTCGGAGTGGATGGCCGCAGCCGACGAAATTTTGTACGTCGCCACTACGCTCGGCATCCGCCCTCCGGCTGACTACCCATAAGACCCAGTGGAGCGATGCCGTTGGCCGAAATCCGACGAACGGCATTGCT
>DHQM01000103.1:0-245 GCA_002408105.1 Gammaproteobacteria bacterium UBA5338
GCAGCGCCAGGCGGTGCCGACGTTGCGGGCGGAGAAGCCGCTGGTGGGCACAGGCATGGAAGGCATCGTTGCGCGTGACAGTGGCGTCTGCGTCGTCGCACGCCGTGGTGGGCTGGTTGAAAGCGTGGATTCTGGGCGGATCGTGATTCGCGTCCACAAGGATGAAGTCGAAGGTGGTGAGGCGGGGGTCGACATCTACAACCTCACCAAGTACACCCGTTCCAACCAGAACACCTGCATCAACC
>DHQM01000103.1:491-1556 GCA_002408105.1 Gammaproteobacteria bacterium UBA5338
CACCTGCATCAACCAGCGCCCGGTCGTGCGCAGTGGCGACAAGATCGCTCGCGGAGATGTGCTGGCCGACGGCCCGTCGATTGACCGTGGCGAGCTGGCCCTTGGACAGAACATGCGCATCGCATTCATGCCCTGGAATGGCTACAACTTCGAAGATTCCATCCTGATCTCGGAGCGTGTGGTACACGACGACCGCTTCACTTCGATTCACATCCAGGAGCTGACCTGTATCGCGCGCGACACCAAGCTCGGCGCCGAAGAAGTGACCTCCGACATTCCGAACGTCGGAGAGACCGCGCTCGGAAAGCTTGATGAGTCCGGTGTGGTGTACATCGGAGCCGAAGTCGAGGCCGGCGACATTTTGGTCGGTAAGGTGACCCCCAAGGGGGAAGCGCAGTTGACCCCGGAAGAAAAGCTCCTGCGCGCGATCTTCGGAGAGAAGGCGTCGGACGTGAAAGACACCTCCTTGCGGGTGCCATCCAGCACCAAGGGAACGGTGATTGATGTTCAGGTGTTCACCCGGGACGGCGTCGAGAAGGACGCCCGTGCATTGGAAATCGAGCAGCTTCAGTTGGATCAGGTGCGCAAGGACCTTAGAACCGAGCAGCGCATCATTAAGGAAGCGAGTTTCCGGCGGCTGCGCGACCTGTTGGCCGGTCAAGCTGTCGCGAAGGCACCTGGCTTAAAAAAGGGCGATGCCCTGACGGACGAATACCTGGATGGCCTTGCCGAGGGCGATTGGTTCAAGGTGCGCATGGCTGACGACCCGTTGAACGACGTGCTGGAGCAAACAGAAGCGCAGCTTGAGGCCTATCAGACCGAAATTGACCGCAGGTTCGAGGACAAAAAGCGCAAAATCACCACTGGCGATGACCTGGCGCCGGGTGTCCTCAAGATCGTCAAGGTGTATCTGGCAGTCAAGCGCCAGGTCCAGCCCGGCGACAAGATGGCGGGTCGTCACGGCAATAAGGGCGTGATCTCTGCGATCATGCCGATTGAGGACATGCCCTACGACGAGAACGGCGAGCCGATCGACATCGTACTGAACCCGCTGGGCGTGCCGTC
>DHQM01000103.1:1772-3954 GCA_002408105.1 Gammaproteobacteria bacterium UBA5338
GCGTGCCGTCGCGGATGAATGTGGGTCAGGTCCTGGAGACCCACCTCGGATGGGCAGCCAAAGGACTGGGTCAGAAGATTGGCGACCTGGTGGATGCACACGCCAAGACTGCCCAGCTGCGCAAGCTCTTGGACGAGGTGTACAACCAAACCGGCGGGCGGAAAGAAGCACTGGACAGCTTGAGTGACGACGAAATCGGAGTCTTGGCTGAAAACCTGCGCGGAGGTGTGCCCATGGCCACTCCCGTTTTCGACGGCGCCAACGAAGCCCAGATCAAGACGTTGCTGCAGCTGGCTGACCTGCCTGAGAGCGGCCAAACCACGCTGTACGATGGCCGGACCGGTGATGCATTCGATCGTCCGGTGACCGTGGGGTACATGTACATGCTCAAACTCAACCACCTGGTGGATGACAAGATGCATGCCCGCTCGACGGGCTCCTACAGCCTGGTAACCCAGCAACCGCTGGGCGGCAAGGCCCAGTTTGGGGGGCAGCGCTTCGGGGAGATGGAGGTATGGGCACTGGAGGCATACGGTGCCGCGTACACGCTCCAGGAAATGCTCACCGTCAAGTCCGATGACGTCAATGGCCGCACGCGGATCTACAAGAACATCGTCGATGGTGATTACCGCATGGAGCCCGGAATGCCGGAGTCGTTCAACGTGCTGGTAAAAGAGATCCGTTCGCTTGGAATCAATATGGAACTGGAAAATGACTGATGGGACAGGCGCTGCCGTCCCACCGTCGCCCAGAAAGCTGCCACTCCGAATGGAGGTAATGCCTTGAAAGACTTACTCAACCTGATTCGAGCGCAAGGACAAACTGACGAGTTCGATTCCATTCGTATCGGCTTGGCGGCGCCCGAAATGATTCGTTCCTGGTCGTACGGTGAGGTCAAAAAGCCCGAGACCATCAACTACCGCACGTTCAAGCCGGAGCGGGATGGCCTGTTCTGCGCCAAGATTTTCGGCCCGGTGAAGGACTATGAGTGCTTGTGCGGAAAGTACAAGCGCCTCAAGCACCGGGGGGTCATCTGTGAGAAGTGCGGGGTTGAGGTTGCACTGACGAAGGTGCGTCGCGAACGCATGGGACACATCGAGCTCGCCAGCCCGGTGGCGCACATCTGGTTCCTCAAGTCGCTGCCTTCCCGCATCGGTTTGCTGCTCGACATGACTCTCCGAGACATCGAGCGGGTGCTCTATTTCGAGTCATTCGTCGTGCTTGAGCCTGGCATGACGACCCTTGAAAAGGGCCAACTGCTGAGTGACGAGCAGTACTACGAGGCCATGGAGGAGTTCGGGGACGAGTTCACCGCGAAAATGGGCGCGGAGGCCGTCCGCGAATTGCTGGAGGACATTGACCTCAAGGGCGAAGTCACCCGGTTGCGCGAGGAGATTCCGGAAACCAATTCGGAAACCAAGCTGAAAAAACTCTCCAAGCGCCTGAAGTTGCTTGAAGCCTTGGAGTCATCGGGCAACCAGCCCACCTGGATGATTCTGACGGTGTTGCCTGTCCTGCCACCCGACCTGCGTCCTCTGGTTCCGCTGGACGGTGGTCGTTTCGCGACCTCGGATCTGAACGACCTGTACCGTCGGGTCATCAACCGCAACAATCGCCTCAAGCGTCTGCTTGAATTGAACGCCCCAGACATCATTGTGCGCAACGAAAAGCGCATGCTGCAGGAGGCGGTGGACGCCCTGCTCGATAACGGCCGTCGTGGGCGTGCCATCACTGGCTCGAACAAGCGCCCGTTGAAGTCGTTGGCCGACATGATTAAGGGGAAGCAAGGGCGGTTTCGCCAGAACCTCTTGGGCAAACGGGTGGACTACTCTGGCCGTTCGGTCATCGTTGTCGGTCCGACGCTGCGGCTGCACCAGTGCGGTCTGCCTAAAAAAATGGCGCTGGAACTGTTCAAGCCCTTCATTTTTGGCAAGCTTGAGCACCGAGGGCTTGCGACCACCATCAAAGCTGCGAAAAAAATGGTGGAACGCGAGACCCCCGAGGTCTGGGACATTCTTGCCGAGGTGATTCGTGAACACCCGGTTTTGCTCAACCGCGCGCCAACGCTGCACCGCCTCGGGATTCAGGCGTTTGAGCCGGTACTGATTGAAGGCAAGGCCATTCAATTGCATCCGCTCGTCTGTGCGGCCTACAACGCCGACTTCGACGGCGACCAGATGGC
>DHQM01000107.1:0-14353 GCA_002408105.1 Gammaproteobacteria bacterium UBA5338
CTAGCGGCTCGGCGCCCCCTCTGGGAAACCCGCTACGGATCCGCCACACCGCGTGCGCGTTGCAAACCTCAAAAGGACGGCTCACCCGAGCGCAAAGGTGCACGGCAACCGCCCATGGATGGTGCCGAACTCAGTTGCCACACCGGTGCGCTGACCGGCATGGTCAACGACATCGAAGTCGCGGTGATCGGTGGCGGGCTTGTGGGCCTGCTCACCGCGTCTGCGCTGCAAGCCCAGCTGCCAAGCACCAGCCTTGCCCTGTTCGAAGCGGAGTCGCACCTCGGGGAGCAAAACTCAACCCGGAACAGCGAAGTGCTGCACGCCGGGATCCACTACCAGACCGGCTCCCTCAAACACCGGCTGTGCATCGCCGGAAACCAGGCATGGCGCACTTTGGCAAGCCGCTTCGACATTCCGCTGCGCGCCTGCGGCAAGTACGTGGTGGCCACCTCAAGCAAGGAGCAGCCACGGCTCCAGGCTTTGCTGACGCACGCCAAGCGCAATCGCGTACCGGGATTCAGGGCCGCCACCGCTGCCGAGCGCAGGTCGCTCG
Source organism: Gammaproteobacteria bacterium UBA5338 (assembly GCA_002408105.1). Classification (GTDB taxonomy): domain Bacteria; phylum Pseudomonadota; class Gammaproteobacteria; order Pseudomonadales; family UBA5862; genus UBA5862. Next base: position 554 of record DHQM01000107.1, read on the forward strand.
GGGCGCAAGTCCGAATCGCTGCGGCTGCGTTCTTCCCTTCCAGCGCAACCATCGACACCGCCACCGCGGTCGAGCGACTGGACGCACATTTGAGCAACCTGGGCGTTCCACTGTTGCGCCATTCCAACGTTCTCTCGTTGGCGCGCCAACGGGGCGGGCTGGCCCTGGAGCTTGCAGCGGGCGAACCTGTGCGCGCCAGAGTTGTGGTCAATTGCGCCGGCCTCGGTGCGGTGCGCTTGCGGCGCACACTCGGCCTGCACGCGTTGACCGATCACTGGGTCAAGGGACAGTACCTGGTGACCGCTCAACCCTGGGGGCTTGGGCCGCTGGTGTATCCCCTGCCACCTTCCGGCAATCAGGGCCTCGGCATCCACATCAGCTTTGACCCTGAAGGCGGGCTGCGTTTCGGCCCCGATGCAAACCCCGTGGAGCGTCTGGATTTCAGCGTGGACTCGAACCTCGTTGATCAACTGACTCCGCGGGTGCTGAACCTCTTTCCCAAGGTTGACCCCAGCCGCTTACGCCTCGGGTACGCCGGTATTCGTCCACAGGTCTGGCAAGCGGGAGTGCCCCATCCCGATTTCTGGCTGGCCGGCCCAGAGCGCAGTGGGGTACCAGGCTACTTCGAGTGCGCCGGAATCGAGTCCCCAGGGCTGACCGCGGCTCCCGCCCTGGCCTCCGAACTGGCCCGCGCCGTCTACGCTGAGTTGGCCCCGGGTGCACCACCCTCAGTGTTAATCGAGCTGCGGTAAGTCCGCCGCCAGAAACCCACAGACCTCTTCCGCCACGGCATCCACCGTGTCCTCCAGGTGCAGGTGATGGCCGCCCGGCAACCGCAGGGTTCGCAAATGGCGATGGGCGCCTGTGCGTCGCGCGATAAAATCAGGCGTCCAGGGCCAACCGGCCTCACCCAAGAGCAACAGGCTTGGCGACTCGACCGCCTGTATGAACCCCATTACCTGTTCTTCGGTGAGCCGGGTGGGGTCGGGATACATCAGGCGGGCATCGGACGTCCAAGTGAACCCGTTCTGGTAGGGGCGCACACCGCGCTCTAAAAGAATTCGAGCGGCCGCCTCGGTGATGTTGCCCACTGTATTCATCCGTGGGCCCAACATCGCCTCGAAAGTTTCGTACAACGGGGTGGAGCGCAGACGAAAGTTGCGAAAGCGCGTCAGTGCCTTCTCGGTTTCTGCTGCCAGTTTCGCTGGGTTCAGGCCGGGGTGCCCGATGGCATCGATCAACACCGTGCGATCCACACGGGCTGGCGCGACCGCCCCCATGTACAGCGAGATGTGCGCACCCATGGAATGGCCAATCAATGTAAACCGTTGCCATCCCAGCGCATCGGCCACCGCGAATGCATCGCTCAGGTAGGTGAACCAGCTGTAGTGGGCGCCGGCCGGCAGGTGATCTGAGCGCCCATGCCCGGCGAAATCGAGGGCGCAGATGCGCCGGCTGCCGAGCAAAGGGGCCAAGCGGTCGAAACTCGCCGCGTTGTCCATCCAGCCGTGGAGTGCGAGTGTCGGCGCACCGTCTTCTGGACCGTACAGCTTGGCCGCCAACCGGCGGCCATCGATTTCGAAAACACGATCGTGCGCGGACTGCATGCAGACTCCTGGTGAGTTTTCAGTGATCAGACGCGTCAACATGGACGCCCAAAGCGCACGAGTATACCGGCGCACGGCGCACGCCTTACATCAAGGTCGGGTCAGAAAATTCCCATCGCCAGGCCAGCAGCAAGACTCGCGCCCAGTTCATGCGCGCCCTGCAGATGGGCTTCGGTGATCGCACCACGGCAGATCAGGGGTTCGGCCACCGGTTTGAACGGATAGCCTTTGGCGATTCGCGCGGTATTGAACGCAGCCCCTTCCCCATCGTTGTCGCAGCTGATCAACAGCGCATAGGGGCGCCCCTCCACTTCGCCCTGTGCAGGGTAGTAGGTGCGATCAAGAAAATCCTTCAGACCACCCGAGAGGTTGCCGAAATTCTCCGGAGTCGCAAGGACGATCCCCTGGCACCACAACAGGTCGTGCAGCCCGCTGTCCGCAGCCATTCGAAACCGAACCTCGGCATCACCGGAATCGAGCGCCCCGCACCACGCGGCCTGCGCCAGGCGGGCTGTGTTGCCTGTTTGGCTGTGGTAGACGATGAGCAACCTGCTGGGGGGCACGGACCACCTCTGCGGAAGGGTGTCGGTCGCGCCGCGGTATACTGCGCGGCACAACCGCAAGGAGCCGGTATGGCCGACCCAACGCCAATTGTACCCCCAGGCGCCCGATGGGTGTGCCGCCTGGCCACAACGCTTGTCTGGCTCCTGTCCGCATCGCTGCCGCCAAGTGCAACTGCCCAGACTCCACTCACCAACTGGCGCTATCTGGAGTTCGCTTACACTAGCGCGAACCCGGACTACTCCCGCTTCGACGACGGCGAGGGACACACCTTGCAGGCCGCAGTGCCCGTGGGCGATCACTTTTTCGTACAGGCGCGCCACACCGATGCGCCCTTTACCGCGAGCGGCAACGAAATCGGCCGCAGCCGCCCGGTTGAACGCTGGCAAGGACTCGGCGGCGGCGTCCGTACCCGCTCCGACTCCACCGAGTATCACGTTGTCGTGCAACGCCAGCGGGTGGAGTTCGCACAGCGCTGGCACTATGGCACCGAGTGGCTGGTGGGGCTGACGCAACCCTGGCGACAGCTGCAGGTGCGTGTGGAGTTTGGTGCACTCGACCTGGTCAGCCACGACCTGCGAATGGGCGGCGAACTCACTTGGTGGGTGCATCCCGCTCACGGCATCAGCGCCCGCATCCGTGACTATGGGCGTTGGGACTTCACGCACTACGAGTTCGGCTGGCGCTTCATCTACTGACCCGAGGCAGGCGGCCGATGTTTCGCCACGCGGGCCCCTGGTGCTAGGCTGGCTGGCGAGCTGGCTCTGGTATCACCCGCCGTGTCGACACGCAACCTGGACGCCTTTTTTGCGCCTCGCGCCATCGCTGTGATCGGCGCAAGCCCGAGACCTGAGAGCCTCGGCAGCTTGGTCATGCGCAACCTATTTTCGGCCGGCTACAGCGGCGCGATCATGCCGGTGAATCCGAAGCACAGCGTCGTCTCCGGGGTCATTGCGTACCCGAGCGTCGAAGCCCTGCCAGAAGCACCGGACCTGGCGGTCATCGTCACTCCGGCCGCAACCGTGCCCGACATCCTGAGCGCACTCGAAGCGCGGGGCACCCGTGCGGTGGTGGTGATTTCTGCGGGGTTCACCGATGATGCGGGCCCAGCGCCACGGTCAAGCCTGTTGCGCCACCTGCGCGCAACCGACATGCGGCTGATTGGGCCCAATTGCCTCGGCGTGCTGTCCAGTCCCAAGCAGATCAACGCCAGCTTCGCGCACCTTCACGCACCGCCTGGCCAGCTGGCGTTTGTGACTCAGTCCGGGGCGATCGCGACCTCCATGCTCGACTGGGGCCACGATCGCGGGATTGGATTCTCGCACCTGATCTGCCTCGGAGACATGCTGGATGTCGATTTCGGCGACCTGCTCGACCACCTTGCGAGCGACCCCAGTACCCGCGCGATCCTGCTCTACATCGAAGGGATCACCGCCACCCGCAAGTTCATTTCGGCCGCTCGGATTGCAGCCCGCGCCAAACCGGTGATTCTCGTGAAAGGGGGACGGGCAGAGGCCGGCGCACGGGCCGCCGCCTCGCACACGGGCGCCCTGGCGGGCAACGATGCGGTGTACGAGGCTGTTTTTAGACGCAGTGGTCTACTGCGGGTTCAATCCCTGGAAGACCTGTTCGGAGCGGCGGAGCTGCTCGCCAAGTTGCCACCGCCATCGGGCCTGAACGTCGCGATTGTCACCAATGGCGGCGGCATCGGTGTTTTGGCCACGGACGCACTGGTCGCAGGGGGTGGCGCCCTGGCTCCGCTCACCGACTCCACCCGGCAGGCACTCACAGCGACACTGCCGGCCACGGGCCCGAGCTGCAACCCAATCGACCTGATCGGCGATGCCCCGCCAGCGCGCTACGCAATTGCGCTTGAAACCCTGGCGGGAGACCCGACCGTCGATGCCATTCTGGCACTCAATTGCCCCACCGCGGCCACCTCCAGTGTCGCCGCCGCCGACGCACTCATCACGGCTTGGCACCGCGCGGGCAACCCTGCCCTACTGACCAGTTGGGTTGGCGAAACCAGCGCCGAGACCGCGCGCCACCGATTCGCCTCCCATGGGATCCCCACGTACCGCACACCGGAGCAGGCCATCGCCGCGCTGGTGTATCTGGTGCAATACAGGCGCAGCCAAGAGCTGTTGATGCAAACCCCGAGGTCAATCCCTGAAGCGTTTACGGCGGACACCACCAGCGCGCGCAGCCTTGTGCGACGGGTCACGCACCAGGGGCGCGACTGGCTCGCACCCACGGAGGTCAAACGACTGCTGCAGGCGTATCAGATTCCTGTGGTATCCGGACAGCAGGTGGAGGGCGCGGAAGCAGCGGCCGCGGCCGCAAAAACGCTGGGACAGCCTGTTGCGATCAAGATCGTATCACCCCAGATTCCCCATAAATCCGACGTCGGCGGCGTGGTGCTGGACCTGAGCACGCCGGCTGCAGTCGAGGAAGAGGCCCGCGCCATGTTGGCACGGGTCGCGGAATTGCGTCCCGACGCCGTCGTCGAGGGGCTGCTGGTGGAGCCCATGATCAACCGGCGCGATCAATGGGAGTTGATCATTGGCGCCACCGTGGATTCTCAGTTCGGCCCGGTGCTGATGTTCGGCCAGGGCGGCACCGCCGTTGAGTTGATCCGCGACCAGTCCCTGGAGCTGCCGCCGCTCAATATGCGCCTAGCCGAGGCACTGATCGACCGGACCAAAGTATCGCGGCTCTTGAGTGGTTACCGGGGCAGACCCGCGGCAAACCGGGATCAATTGGCGTTGACACTGATTAAAGTTTCGCAATTGATCTGCGACCTGCCTGAGGTTGTGGATCTCGACATCAATCCGCTACTGGCATACCCCGGTGGGGTTCTGGCACTCGACGCACGGGTTCGTGTGGCTCCGGCATCCGGATCGGCCTCTGCGCGTTTGGCGATTCGTCCATATCCCACAGAGCTTGAGCGCTGCGTCAAGACCAAGGACGGGCATGGGCTGCTCTTGCGGCCTGTTCGGCCTGAAGATGAGCCCATGCTGGCGCGCGCATTTCAAGCCCTGACACCTGAACAGGTTCGGATGCGCTTCTTCGTACCGATCAAGACCCTTTCGCACATGCAAACGGCACGCTTTACCCAAATTGACTACGATCGCGAAATGGCATTGGTGCTCACGGATCCAGGCATTGCGGGCACCACGCGCATCTACGGAGCGGTGCGCATTTTTGCCGACTCCAACCTCGAACACGCCGAATTTGCCATCGTCCTCGACCCGGAAGTCACTGGCCAAGGCCTCGGTCGTTTCCTGATGCAGTGCATCATTGAATACGCACAGCACCGAGGTCTCGCCAGCCTGTATGGGGACGTACTGCGCGAAAATCGCACCATGCTCGGCTTGGCCAGGTCCCTCGGATTCAACCCCAGCGCCCATCCAGACTCATCGGATCTGCTGCGGATCCGACTTTGTCTGTAAGCGGACACGAACGCTCAGCACGGAGAACTAGCCCTCATCTGGGGTCACTTCAATCAAGATCTGCCGTATCTTGACCTGATCGCCCGCACCAACCCCCACCACCGCAACGGTTCCATCAACATCGGACTTCAGTTGGTGCTCCATTTTCATCGCATCCAGCGCCACAACCGCTTGGCCGCGGGCAACGCGCTCCCCTTCGGCCACTTTCACAGCGATCACTGTACCGTCCAAGGGCGCGGCAACTTTACCGCTGCCGGCGAGGTCCTCCGCCTGTGGCTCGGGGAGACTGGTGTCTTCAACCTTGAGGTTGCCACGCAGGCTGTCGAGGTAGATGGTCTTTCCTTCGAGCCAGTAGTCCATCTGTGAAGAAACACCGTCGATAACGTACCGACAACACCCGTCAAAAACCTCGAATTGGTCAATGTCCAGGCTCGCGCCGTCAACGCGCACAGTGAACTGCAGCGCATCACCTTGCCCCTGGCTGACCAGTTCCACCCGGCGCTCGACCTCTTCACAGCTGAAACGGAAATGCACGACATGGCGCTGGCCGGTTCGCCATCCGGCAAGCTGCCGACTCACCCGGCGCCCGCCACAGACATAAAACAGCGCTGCAGCCAGCCCCAGTTCAACCACACCCGGAGAAAAAGGCTCCAGTGTAGGATCTGCAGAGAAATCCTCGCCAATGAACGCCGTGGTCGCATCACCTGACGCAAACACAGGGTGCGCGAGAATGTTGGCCAGAAACCGTTTGTTGGTGTTGACGCCGAGCAAGAGGGTGTCTTCGACCGCGGTGATCAAGCGCCGGCGCGCGTCGTCTCGATTGCGGCCATAGGCAATCACCTTGGCGACCATCGGGTCATAGAACGGGCTGATTTCATAGCCTTCCACAATGCCATGGTCCACCCGTACGCCAGCGCCTGAGGGCAACGACCAGCGCAGGACAGGCCCCGTTTGTGGCATGAAGTTCCGGGCCGGCTCTTCGGCGTAGAGGCGCACCTCAATGGCATGCCCGGACAGTTCAACGTCCTCCTGCCGCAGGGGCAGGGGCTCACCCGCGGCCACTCGGATCTGCCACTCCACCAGGTCTGTGCCCGTCACCAGTTCGGTCACCGGGTGTTCGACCTGCAGGCGGGTGTTCATTTCCAGGAAGTAAAATCGCTTATCGCGATCGACCAGGAACTCGACAGTCCCAGCCCCGACATAGTTGCACGAACGGGCTGCGTTCACCGCCGCCTCCCCCATGCGCGCACGCAGTTCCGGGTCCATGATGGGGGATGGGCTTTCCTCCACGACCTTTTGGTGTCGACGCTGCACCGAACAGTCGCGCTCGCCCAAGTGGATCACGTTGCCATGGGTGTCGGCAAACACCTGGATTTCAACGTGTCGAGGCTCAACGATGGCTTTTTCGAGAATCAATTCGCCGCTGCCGAAAGCGTTCTCGGCCTCTGAACGAGCGGAACGCAGCTGTTCGAGCAGGTCACTTGCGTCCTGCACCAGACGCATGCCCCTTCCGCCGCCGCCGGCGGAAGCCTTCACCATGATCGGAAATCCGATCTCTTGTGCTGCGCTGGCCAGGGTGTCATCCGACTGGTCAGCCCCCTCATAACCAGGAATGGTCGGCACCTGGGCGCCTTGCATGGCGATTTTGGACAAGCGTTTGCTGCCCATGAGCTCGACCGCCTCTGCGGGCGGGCCGATGAACACGATCTCGTTGCGCTGACAAGCCGCGGCAAATTCCATGTTTTCGGACAGAAAGCCGTACCCGGGGTGCACCGCCTGGGCTCCAGAACGCTTGCAGGCGTCGATGATCTTGTCGATGCTGAGGTAGGATTGGCCGACCGGTGCAGGGCCGATGCAGACGGCCTGATCGGCAAGTTGAACGTGCAGCGCCGCAGCATCGGCCTCGCTGTACACTGCGACCGTGCGGTATCCCAGGGATTTCGCAGAGCGAATCACCCGTGCGGCGATCTCACCGCGGTTGGCAACCAATATCTTAGAAAACATGCGCTACTCCGACTCTGTCCGGGGATCGGTGACCACACCCCGTTGTGCTTATTGTTCCATTCAGTGGGCAGTGGGCCGTGCGCGACCGCAGGCTACATGCGACCGACACCAAAGGTATTGGGCTGCAGGTTGCGGTGGTCACCCTCCCAGCAGACGTCCAGCAAAAAACCAAGCAGCGTTCGGGTATCGCGTGGGTCGATGATGCCGTCGTCCCAGAGCCGCGCAGAGCCGTAGACCGTACCGGCAGCTGCGTCGAGCGCGTCCTTGGTTTCCTTTTCGAGCTTGGCGATCATCTCTTCATCTGGGGGCACGCCCATGCGCGCGAACTTGGCCTCGGAAATGATGCGCATCACCATGCCGGCCTGGGTCCCCCCCATGACGGCAGTGTGCGCAACCGGCCAGGCGAAGATGAAGCGCGGGTCGAGGCCACGCCCGCACATTGCATAGTTGCCAGCGCCGTAAGACGCCCCAACGACGATGGTGATTTTCGGCACCCGGGTGTTGGCGACGGCCTGAAGCATTTTCGAGCCATGCTTGATGATGCCGTTCTGCTCATACTCCGTACCCACGTTGAAGCCAGTGGTGTTCTGGAAAAACAGAATCGGGATCTGCGCCTGGTCACAGAGCTGGATGAACTGCGCAGCCTTGGCCGACCCGGTGTGGGTGATGGGGCCGTTGTTGCCGATGAAGCCGCAGCGGTGACCTTGCACAGACAGGTGTCCGCATACCGTGTGCGCGTCCCATAGCCCTTTAAATTCGAGGAATTCGGACCCATCAGCAATTCGTGCCAAAACCTCTTTCAGGTCGTAGGGCATCCTTGGGTCTTTGGGCACAATCCCCAGCAGCTCTTCCGCACTGAACAGCGGCTCCTTGAACGAGCGCTTGGGGCGTGGGGGAACCTGTTCATTCCAAGGAATCTGGCCCATCACCGCACGCGCCAGCCGAATGCCATCGGCATCATCCTCGGCCAGATACTCCGCGCAACCGGAGACAGAGCAGTGCATTTCCGCGCCACCCAACTCCTCATCGGTGGCGACTTCGCCAGTGGCCGCCTTGAGGAGCGGCGGACCGGCCAGAAACATCTTGGCCCGTCCCTTCACCATGATGATGTAGTCGGAAAGGCCGGGCTGGTAGGCCCCACCGGCAGTGGCGTTACCGTGCACCACGGTCACCTGCGGGATGCCTTTTGCCGACATGCGGCTCTGGTTACAAAAGCCTCGTCCGCCGTCGACAAATACATCCGCTGCCTGTGTAAGGCGCGCACCGCCGCTTTCGGTCATGGAGACCAGGGGCAGGTTGTTCTGCATGACAATCTCTTGCATGCGGAAGGCTTTCTTCCCGGTTGCAGGCCCGCCCGTGCCGCCTTTGTAGGCCGAGTTCGATGCGTTGACCATGCAACGGATGCCCTGGACATATCCAATGCCCATGATGTTTCCACCACCACCGCCATCGGGGTCTTCTGGGTCCATTTGGTAACCGGCCAGGGTGGACAACTCCAGGAACGGTGAGCCTGGATCCAGCAGCATCTCGACCCGCTCACGTGGCATGAGTTGGCCCCGCTCGCGGAACTTCTTCTCGGCCTTGTTGGCTTGTTCGATCATCTTGCGCTCGATCGAGCGAAATGCCTCGATCTGCTCAAGCATGTACTCTCTGTTTTCCTTGAAGGTCGCGCTGTTGACGTCCAGCATCGATTCAATTACGGGCATTGTTGTTATTCCTTAGGTACAGCTGTGGGCCGGAGAAAATTGGCTGTGCGATCGACCTCGGGCGCGGGTCATGCCTTGCCCGGAACTGGTGAATGCGTTTAGCAGCCCTTCCACACCGGTTTGCGTTTTTCCATGAAAGCGGTGATGCCTTCCCGCGCGTCTTCGGTCTGCAGGGTGCGGTCAAGCATGCTCTTCAGGTAGGGGATGGCTTCATCGAATTCCATCAGTTCCTGCCGGTAAAAGGCCTCTAGACCGAGCCGCATCGTGGCAGGAGACAGGTTCGCGAGCTCCTCGGCCAGGGTATCCACCCGTTGGTCCAACTGGTCAGCCGGAACGACTTCGGTCGCCAACCCAAGCGCAAGGGCCCTGCTGGCATCCACCTTGTAGCCCCGCATGATGAAATCGAGACCGGAACGTCTTGGCATGACCCGAAACAGTCCCGCCATCACCATATAAGGCCAAAGGCCCCGCTTAATTTCCGGTGCACTGAAGTAGATGTGCTCGGCCGCGATCACATGGGTCGCGTTGCATGTCATGAGCAGGCCACCGGCCAACACCGGGCCCTGTGCCTTCACAATGACCGGCTTGCACAGATCACGCAGCAGCGAGGCAAGCTCCCGCCCATCATCGACCTTGGGTACGGTGCTGATGGATTCACGGGCGTCCCCACGCATGGCGCCAAGGTCCCCGCCCGCACAGAACACATCGCCCTTGGCCGCCAGCACCACCACGCGAATGTCGGGATCCTGTTCAGCCACACGCAGTGCGTAGGTCAGCTCGGTGCCGAGCGTTGGGCTGATGGAGTTCTTTTTGTCGGGGCGGTTCAGGGTAATGGTCATGATGTGGTCGGCCACATCGACCAACACGCACTCGAACACCAGCCCGTCGGTACTCAAATTAGACACTGCCGCAGCCCTCCATTTTCTTTTTGGTTGTCGGTGATGACCAAGCGCAAGGTTCGCTTTTGATTTTTGCCTAGCAGACTCGCGGGATCGCGGTTGGAATGTCAACGACCTTGGCGCGCAGGTATTCCCCCAGTGTCTTGGCCTGCGGATCCATCCGTGTGGAAGAGGACACACCGTCCTGCAATATGTCGTGGATGTAGAAATTGAGCGCGAACAGGTTCGGAAATTCATGCCGTTCGATTTCGAATTCACTGACGTCGACCATGATTTCCTTCAACCGCTCAACGGTCAGGAATTCGCGCAGAAATGCGTAGGACTCAGGGGTCGTCCCCCATATGCCGACGTTGGCGGAGCCCCCCTTGTCACCGGAACGCGCTGCGTACACACGACCAAGTGCAGTGGGCTCGGTTGGTCCGGAAGGTACAGGCGGGATATCGAAACCAGGCTTTTCGACCACCGCCTCGGGCAACCCGAGCTGCGAGGTCGGCGCCAGGGTCAAGGTGCTGTCTCCACAAGTGACCCGTTCTTCAATGTGCGCGCTGTCAACCAACGAGGGCCAGTACTTGATAAAAGCCTGTGGCTTCCCGGCGGACTCGATGATGGAAAACCCGGGCACGTTGGCCAGCCCCATCTCGATCAGCTTCGGAGTCAAGTGTGGCCCCACGAGGTTTTGGTCCTGCGAGAACAGGTTGACCCGAAACATCGAGAAGGCTTCTTCATTGGTCGGCGGGTTGGGCTTTTGCAGCGGGATAAACTGCGTCTCAACACGCTCGAACTGGTCGCGGCCGCCGAGCATGCTGAGGTACGCATCCAGGAAGGTATTCGCCTTCTTTTCCGCGTCGAGACCGTACACACCCGCGACCAGCTTGTTCTTGAAGCCGCCCATGGTGTTGATGCAGACCTTGTGTTGCGGTGGCGGATTCGAGCCCTTCACACCGGAAACCCGCACGCGGTCTTCGCCGGCCTGTTCAATGCGCATCGTATCGAAGTGGGCAATCACGTCCGGATTCAGGTACTGCGTCCCACGAATCTCATACATGATCTGGGCGGTCACGGTGCCAACAGACACCCGCCCACCGGTCTCCGGGTGCTTGGTCACCACAAAAGAGCCATCCCGGTGAATCTCGGCCAGCGGATAGCCAACATTTACAAAACTCGGAACTTCCTCGAAAAAGGCATAGTTGCCACCAGTGGCCTGACACCCACATTCAATCACGTGCCCGGCGGCCAACGCACCGGCCAGCTCGTCCCAGTCATCACGCTTCCAGCCGAACTTCCAGGCTGCAGGTGCCATCACCACTGCCGCATCGGTCACGCGAGGTCCAATCACGATGTCCGCACCCTGGTTGAGCGCTTCGACCATGCCCCAGCACCCAAGGTAGGCATTGGCGGTGACCGGAGGAATGGTGGAGTCGGCCAACGCACGGCCCTTGTCCATGTTGATGAAAGGCTCGCCCTGTTCTTGCAGGGTCGTCAGCCGCGGCTGCAAATCATCCCCTTCGATGTAGGCAACTTTCGGATTGAGGCCAAGGCGGTGCGCCAACTCCAGAGTCGCCTCAGCACAGCCCTTGGGGTTGAGCCCACCGGCATTGGTCACGACCTTGATCCCGCGATCAAGGCAGGTGCCCATGACTTCTTCCATTTGCTTGTAGTGGGTGTTCACCCAGCCGCGGGAGGCGTCCTTCAATCGCTGGCGAAACAAAATCACCATGGTCAGCTCAGCCAGGTAGTCACCCGTGAGCACATCGATTGGTCCGCCTTCGACAAGCTCTCGAGCGGCAGACACCTTGTCGCCGTAGAACCCGCTGCAGTTTCCAACGATGATGCGGTCGCTGTCAGAACCCGCCATGGCTAACACTCCTTAGGATAGCGGCCCGTTCGCGCGTGGGATGAAGAGTGAGGACCCACGATTCAGAGCCGTGCTGAGATTGAATTTTATTGTTGCGCAATAGAGTAAACGGTGCCGAAGAAGCGAAGCAACAGGCGCCTTGACAAGCTTGCCAGGCCCATAATGAGCGTTCTTGTCACCCGAGCCGCGTGGATGATAGGTTGCTTGCCATTTTGTGTTGGGCCCGGCCAACGAACCCGTTCAACAAAGGGGCGATGTCATGCAAACCCAAGAGTCAACCGAGCACCGCGAATTCCGGCGAGAAGTGGCAAGCTGGCTCGCCGAGAACCGGCCCGCAAAACCGGACTTCATCCTGCCGCAGTCTTTTATGGAGGTGGACACGCCACAGCAGTTCCATTTCCTGCGCGAATGGCAGCACCAAGTGTATGACGCGGGCTACCTCGGCATGGCCTGGCCCAAGGAGTACGGGGGCTGGGGTCAGCCACAGGCGCTGCAAGACATTGCCACCCAGGAGATGGTGCGGGCAAACGTCCCGTTCATGGTCAACGCCATCGGCCTCAATTGGGCGGGCCCGACGATTCTGCACCTCGCGTCTGAAGACCAAAAGAAAGCCTACATCCGCCCGATCCTGACTGGAGAGGAAATCTGGTGCCAAGGGTTTTCGGAGCCGGACCATGGGTCAGACCTCGGCAACGCGCAGTGTCGGGCGACCCGCGATGGAGATGAGTTTGTCATCAACGGGTCGAAAATTTGGACCAGCCTCGGCGTCTACGCCAAGCACATGATCTTGCTTGCCCGTTCGATTCAGAATACCGAGAGCAAGTACGCTGGCCTCAGCTTTTTTCTCTGCCCCATGGATGCCCCCGGCATCGAAGTGATCCCGATCAAGAAAATCACCGGAGAATACGGGTTCAACCAAACGGTATTCACCGATGCCCGAATCCCCGCGTCCACACTGGTCGGGGAGGAAGGCAAAGGCTGGATGGTCGCCATGATGACCCTGGCATTCGAGCGGGGCGCTGCCGGCGGCCAGGCGGGCGGCAACAGTTCAACCATTTTTACCGTCAAGGACGTGGTCGAAATGGCCAAAACATTGCGGCGCGATGGGCAGCCGGCACTTGAGGACCCCAGGGTCCAGGACCGGCTACTCGACTTCGTGATCGACCAGCGCAGCATTGCCCTCACTGGCCAGCGCGCAAAAATTGAAGCCCTTTTGACCCCAGAACGCCCCAGTGCCCCGGCCATGATGGGCAAGCTGTTCGGCTCGGAGTTCATGCGCCGACTCGCTTACTTTGCAGTCGAACTGCAAGGCGGCCAGGCAGGCCTGTACATGGGAGACCCCGAGACAGTCTCTGGCGGAGAGTGGCAGCGGGCGGCGATGAATGCGTACTCCGCAACCATTGGCGGCGGAACCAGCGAGGTGCAACACAACATCCTCGGCGAGCGTGTGCTCGGCTTGCCCAAGTAGACCGCCCTGCAACGATCAAGGAGTCATCCCAATGTTGAGCCCCGCAGGACAGATCGAATTCAGCGAAGAACAAGGCCTGATCAGTGACTCGGCCATCAACTTTTGTCGCGACCGCTGCCCCATCGAAAAGGTGCGCACCTGGATCTCCGGCGACATCGGCTACGACCCCAGTGTCTGGCGAGAAATGGCCAGCCTCGGCTGGGGGGGCAGAGCGGGCCCCGCCCCCCACGGGGGGGGGGGGGCCCCCC
>DHQM01000107.1:14571-14802 GCA_002408105.1 Gammaproteobacteria bacterium UBA5338
AGAAATGGCCAGCCTCGGCTGGTGTGGCATGCTCATTCCCGACACCTACGGCGGGGCGGGGCTCAGCCCCAAAGAGCTGGTCTCGGTCTTCGAGCCCATGGGCCGCCACCTGGTTGGCTCGCCGCTACTTGCAACCACGCTTGCCGGGCAGTTGATCCTGAAAGCCGGCAATGAGCGCCACCGCGCGAACTGGCTGGAACAGCTCGCCAGTGCGGGTCTCATCCACCAGGG
>DHQM01000007.1:0-4123 GCA_002408105.1 Gammaproteobacteria bacterium UBA5338
GAAGCGAAACTCGAAGGCGGCGGCGACCACCGGCAGGGCCTTCAGGGTCCCGCGCCTCCCCACCAGCGCTTCCTTTTCTCCCGTGGCCTTTTGGGCACCAGCGATCCGGTCTTTGTAGCGTTTGGTGTCCTTGACTTTCAGCGGATCACCCGGCAGCACGTTCGGGGCAATTTCCTCACGGCCCTCAGCGTCGAGAAAAATGTCCAGCCGACGGCGCGCCCCAATGCGAATGTGGTGGTCGCACTTCATGCAGACGTCGAGGTTCCGCTCCAGCTCGGGAAAGTACAGCACGCCGTTGCACTTGGGACAGGATCGCCACAGTCCCTCGGGCACGCTTGCGCGCTTTTCGCTGTCGGTGTCCACTTTCTTGAACGGCGTGACGATTCGATCAAACCAACTCATACCCATTTGTCCGTTGATGGCCCGCGCCCATGAGGTCGTGGGCGAGCAAGGAGCTGCGCCCCAAACCACGCAACTCTTCTTGTTGTTGTCGCCGCACTCTACCGGCCCCACCGCATCTTGCAACCGAGCGGGGCGCGGGCCGACCTCGTCAATCGGTCGACTTTCTGGCGGTGCGGTATGTGCGTGCACCGGGCAGTCTGCCCAGCTATAGGTGATCCAAGGCAGCCCGTAACGGCGCCATCACCGGCCCGAGGCACTGCGTGACCTGAAGATTGCTGGCGCCTTGGGAAAGCTCGGCCACCGACTGGACAATGGCGCTGCCCACCACCACGCCATCGGAACAGCGGCCAATCGCTTCGGCGGTGGCAGCGTCACGGATCCCGAAACCGACCACCAACGGCAAGTCGCACAGCGAACGCAGCGCTGCGAGACGCCGCTCAACGTCCGAGGTGTCCAAATGAGAGGCGCCAGTCACACCTTTGAGCGACACGTAATAGAGACACCCCCGGGCGTGCTCGACGATCGCCTGCATCCGCTTGGGTGTCGTGGTGGGCGCCACGAGGAACACCATGTCGACATCGACCGCATCCAGCACCTGCTGCAAATCGGGCGCCTCTTCGACAGGCAGGTCAACGACGATGACGGCATCTACACCTGCAGCTGTTGCGGCACTGGCGAATTCGGCATAGCCCATGGCTTCGATTGGATTGAGGTACCCCATCAACACAACGGGCGTGTCTTCATCCGACGTTCTGAACTGGCGGACCAGGTCGATGACATCACACAATCTGACCCCATTGGCCAATGCCCGCTCACTCGCGGCCTGGACCACGGGGCCATCGGCCGAAGGATCGGAGAACGGTACACCCAATTCAATCAGATCGGCACCTTGAGCGACCGCCTCGTGCATCAGTTTCAAACTGGTTGCAAGGTCTGGGTCACCCGCGGTAAAGAAGGGAATCAGGGCCCGCCGGCGCCGCGCCTTCAGCGCAGCAAAGCGGACTTTCAGACGACTCATGGCGAAGCCTCTTGGTTCGGCGCAACCTGGGATTGCAGTAGGAAAAGGGTCAAGCGAGGGCGATTCCGTCAATCTTCGCCACCGTGTGAATGTCCTTATCACCACGTCCGGAAAGGTTCACCACAACCACTTGATCGCGCTCCATCTGTGGCGCCAATTGCCGCAGATAGGCAACCGCATGACTGGACTCCAGCGCCGGCATGATGCCTTCAATTCGGGTCAAGTCTCGAAACGCAGAGAGGGCCTCTTCGTCAGTGACGGAGACATAAGTCGCCCTGCCGGTGTCCTTCAGCCAGGCAAGCTCTGGTCCCACACCCGGATAGTCCAGCCCAGCAGAAACCGAATGGGTTTCTACGATCTGACCATCGTCATCTTCCATCAGGTACGTGCGGTTGCCGTGCAATACACCACTGCGGCCCGCACAAAGAGGCGCCGCATGGCGTCCTGTTGCCACCCCGTCTCCGCCAGCCTCGACCCCATAGAGCGCAACATCGGTGTGGTTGAGAAAAGGATGGAACAAGCCGATGGCGTTCGACCCACCCCCGACGCAAGCCACCAGCGCATCGGGCATTCGCCCAATTTGCTCCTGACACTGGGATTGGGTTTCACGCCCGATGATCGATTGAAAATCGCGTACCAGCATCGGATACGGGTGCGGGCCTGCCACAGTACCGATGATGTAGTAGGTATCGTCGACATTGGTCGCCCAGTCGCGCAGGGCCTCGTTCATCGCATCCTTGAGTGTTCTCGACCCGGACCGCACGGGGATGACCTGCGCACCGAGCAGTTTCATGCGGTAGACGTTCAGCGCCTGACGCTCGACATCCTCGGACCCCATATACACCTGACACTCAAGCCCGAGCCGTGCTGCGACCGTCGCAGTGGCGACGCCATGCTGCCCAGCCCCGGTCTCGGCGATGACCCGGCGCTTGCCCATTCGGCTGGCAAGCAGCGCCTGGCCAATGGTGTTGTTGATCTTATGTGCCCCAGTGTGGTTTAGGTCTTCACGTTTCAGGTAGATCTTTGGCCCACCCAGCTCCTGCGTCAGGCGCTCGGCAAAATACAGCGGCGACGGTCGGCCCACATAGTGCGCGAGGTCACGATCGAACTCGCTCCAGAATGCCGAGTCATCTCGGACCTGGAGGTAGGTTGCCTCAAGTTCCTCCAAGGCATGCATCAGGGTTTCGGCGACGAATCGCCCCCCATAGCGGCCGAAGTGGCCGCGTGCGTCAGGAAAGGACTCCAGCCTGGCGTCAGCCTGTCGATGCGAGCTCATCCGCGCTCCTCACTGCTGCAACAAAGTGGCGAATTTTATCATGGTCCTTGATGCCCTTGGCCGCCTCCACGCCACCACTGACATCGACCGCATAGGGCTGCACTTGCCGTATCGCTGCCCCCACGTTGGCAGCATCGAGCCCTCCGGCCAGGATCAAGGGCACCGAAAGGCCCATCGGCACCCGCTCCCAGTCGAACACGCGCCCGGTTCCGCCGAAGAGGCTCGGATCATGGGTATCAACGAGCAGCGCGCGCGCACCTTCGAAGCGCCGGGCCTCGGCGCAGAGGTCAACGCCTGGCCGCATGGCAATCGCCTTCACATGGGGCTTGGGCGACCGGCTGCAAGCAGCGGCAGACTCGGTGCCGTGAAACTGCAGCAGATCAAGGTCCAACCGGGCCACCGCGGCAAGCTGCTGCTCATCAGGGTCCACCACCAGGCCCACCCGGGTCACCAGCGGGGGCAGCGCGCCCAAGATCGCATCGGCCTCGGCAAGCGCAAGCGCGCGCGGGCTCGGCGGATAGAACACAAAACCCAGTGCATCCACACCGGCGTCCACTGCCGCCAAGGCGTCCGACAGGCGGGTAATGCCACAAATTTTGATTCGCGTCCGGCGCACGCCAAGCCTCCAACCAAAACCCCATGCTATCAGTTCAACATGGGTCACTCCGAAGGGCAGGACCTGCAGCGCCAGTCACAAAAGAGGGAAACCCCGTTGGGACGCACTGACCGGTAGGGGTTACTCGGAGCGCCCCACCAGGTACATCGGCGACACACAGAACCACAGCCTGCGCGGGTCTAGCGGCGAACTTGCGGGTCCTTTGAACAAGCGGCACCGGAACAGCCACGGCACCCCTGCTCGCCATCCCCGCTGGAGCGCCGCCGCCACCTCGACCAGAGCGCCAGTACACAGACGGCCGCGACCAGCGCAAGCGCGATCATTTCTTGGATCTCCGCGCTCATCCGAAGGCCTGTCCGACGAGGACACAGACGTAAGCCCCGGCATAGCCAAGTCCGGTCATGTAGCCCCAGGCGAGCAGCGGCCAGCGCCAGGAATTGGTCTCGCGCGCGATGGTGGCGACCGTGGCCGCACACTGCAGACAGAACGCGTAAAAGACCATCAACCCAACCGCCATCGGAACGGTAAACACCGCCGACCCGTCGGGCCAGGTCGCACTGCGGATGCGGTCCCGCAGGGAGACGTCTTCCGCTTCCACGTCGGCACCAACGGCGTAAATGGTGCCAAGCACCGCCACCACGACCTCACGGGCGGGGAAGGAGGCCACCACCGCCGCGGAGACTTTCCAGTCCCAGCCAAGCGGGCGGAATACCGGCGCAATGGCTTTGCCGAGACGGCCAAGATAGCTTTGCTCCAAGTGGGCTGCCGCTTGCGCGTTCTCAAGCGCCTGCAGCTCCAGTTGCCGCTGACT
>DHQM01000007.1:4235-9883 GCA_002408105.1 Gammaproteobacteria bacterium UBA5338
GCCGCCTTACCCAATCTCGGCAAATCAATAAGGCGCACACCATGGTCTGCATAGCGAGACACCACGCCCGCCGTATCGTCGTTGGAGCCGTCGTTTCCGACCAAGACCTCGACTTCGACCTGCTCCAATTGCTGGACCTGCGCTGCCCATTTTGAGTCAAAGCTGTCGGACCTTGGAAAATAGGCGAGCGCCCACACAACGACCGCAACGAAAAAGATCACCGTCCCGGCACGCACCAAAAACAGCCGAGCCCGCTCCATGAGCCGCAACGCCACCGAACGCGGGTTCGGCAACTGCGATGGCGGCAGTTCCATCAGAAAACTTGGGGCGGCGCGGCGCAGGAAGCTGCGTTTGAGTAAGTACGCCGTCAACACGCCACCAACGATGCCGAGCAAATACAGCCCCAGCAGGACCAGCCCGTGCAGGTTCAAGAGTCCGAAGAAGTAGTGGCGCTGGGGAACAAAAGCCGCGATGAGCAGCGCGTACACCGGCAACCGGGCCGAACAGGTCATGAACGGCACCGCCATCAGGGTGGCGATGCGGTCTCGCCGGTCCGGAATCACCCGCGTGCCCATGATGGCTGGCACGGCACAAGCAAAACCCGACAACATGGGGACGAACGAATGGCCCGAAAGGCCGCACCAACGCATGAGCCGGTCCACCAGGAACGCGGCCCGAGCCATGTAACCTGAATCTTCCAAAAAAATCACAAAGGCAAAAAGGATCAGTATCTGGGGCAGAAAAATCACCACACTGCCCACACCGGCAATCACCCCATCGGCCAACAAGCTTGCCAGGGCACCCTCAGGCAAGGTGGCGTAGACGGCGCCGCTCGCCGCACCAGCCAGGGCATCGATCCAGTCCATCAATGGAGTCGCCCAGGCGAACACCGCCTGAAACACCGCGCCCATCACCAGCACGAAACAGAGGCTTCCAATGATGGGGTGGCTCAAGAATCGATCGACACGGTCGGAAGCGGTCGCGGCGGGTTGCAGCGGAATGCGCACTGCCCCTTCCATAAGTTTGCCCACGTGGGCATAGCGGCTGCGGGCTTCCCGCTCGGCGAGGGTCTGGTAGTCGGCCCGCAATCCGGTGCGCCGCGATTCCAGTTCATCCGCCACATCACTCCCAAGGGCCTGTGCCAAGGCGTACTCGGATTCCCCACCTTTGTCGATGAGCGCACGCTCGACCAGGTAGGCTTCGACGCGGGTTCCACTCAAGCGGCTCCACCGTTCGGCAAGCTCGATCGCGGCGTCTCGCACATCAGGCAACAGCACCGACGGCGCAGACAGGGTCTCTGGCGCCGATCCCCGCACCGCACTGGCCAATGCCTGCAGGAGCGGTCGGGTATTGACCTCCTTCGCGGTGGCAGTAAGCGGAATCACCGGTGCATCCAGGCGCTCCGACAACCGCAAGGCATCGATGTCGACCCCCCGCGCGCTGGCCACATCGACCATGTTCAGGGCGACCACCAGGGGCACCCCCAGCTCACGCAATTGGGTGGCGAGAAACAGGTTGCGCCGCAGGTTCGACGCATCGACCACCACCATCACGGCATCGGGCTTCGGCACATCCGGCACGCGCCCGAGCAGCACGTCGACAGCCACCCTTTCGTCAGGAGAGTGCGCAGACAGCGAGTAGGTACCCGGCAGATCAACCAACAGGATGTCCTGTCCGTCGACCTGCAACTCACCGGTGCGCTTTTCGACCGTGACACCGGGGTAGTTCGCCACCTTCTGGTGCATCCCGGTCAGCAGGTTGAACAGCGAGCTTTTGCCTGTATTGGGGTTGCCAATGACCGCGACCACCGCCTGGCGGGCAGCCACGGCGCTTGCCTTCAGTGCAGGAGCGGACTCAGCCATCTGCCGATGCGCTGGACCGGCGGATCATCACCTGCGCCGCTTCGGCACGCCGCAGCGACAGCGCGTATCCCATGATCCGGTACTCCACCGGGTCACCGCCCGGCGCTGTCCGAACCGGGGTGATGGCTTCTCCTTCGATGACACCCAGTTGCATCAACCGCTGCGCCAAGCGGCTGTCAATGTCCCGAAAGCCGCGGATTTCAGCGCGTTCGCCGAGCGGTAAGTCCACCAGGGTGGTCTCCGCGGGCAAACGTGCGATCGGCACGGCAGGCCGAATGCGTTGACGATGTTGCAGAACACCCACTGCCCAACAAACCTCCCTCTGGATTGGCTCTGCCACATTGGCCGCGCAATCGGCCCCAGCGGGGCCCATTGCGCCTGGTTCGTCAGAGAACCAAGCGGTATCTGTGCCAGGCACAGACAAGCCCCAGGGAACGTTCAGCCGATGCCATCCAGACTGCGATTGAAAACGATTCTCATTGTCAGGCATCTGTCAACAAATGTCCACATTTCTGCTGGGGTCGACGAGAGGAGAGACTGGGCCGGGTCACGCGGCATGAATGGCGCTCAGGAATCTCGCAGCCCGCGGCGGGGGCGGTCTATCAAGCCCGGACCGAGATCGAAAACCGGCGCGAACTGACCGAAAGCACAAGCAGGGCCGCGCTCTTTGTAGATCGACCCGCCGGCGGTGCGAACACGCGCCGTGTGGCACAGCAACTCATCAACCAACCCACCGACGGCTTGCCCTCTGTGTATATACACCCGGCGCGCACTGGACAATACATCACTGGAGAGACTCGATCTGCGCTCGATCCCGGCTTGAAATATTGACTCCAAGCCATTGCGGGTGCAGTGCCTCGTCCGTGGGCGACCCACACCCACTGCAGAATACAAAACCTGGCCGTGGGCCGCGTTGCAGGTGTTGCTCAAGATGGTTTCAAAACGGTCCATTGCGTACGGACCGCACCCATGCTGGGTCAAGCAGCGCCCGGGCAGCCCAGCCTGCCAGACGGATCCGGTGGTATGATGAAACAAACCTGCCAGACCCGTGCGGCATGAGTCGACCTGACTTTAAGTTCTAGGAAGCCCAGCAGTGTCAGCGCATCACCACCCGCATTCCCACGACCGCCCGCACGATCACCGCCTCAGCAGTTCAAGGCGCACGCTACTCGGCGCCGTGGTGTTTACCGCAGGCTTTGCGTGCATCGAAGCCGTTGGGGGGTGGGTATCGGGCTCTCTCGCGCTGATCAGCGATGCGGGCCACATGGTGACCGACTCACTGGCGCTCGCCATGGGTGCCCTGGCGGCCTGGGCGGCGGCACAACCACCTTCCACCCGACACAGTTTCGGCTGGCAGCGGGCCGAAGTGATGGGCGCGTTTATCAACGCCTTGGCCATGGTCGCCGTGGTGGTCTTCATTGCGACCGAAGCCGTTGGGCGTCTGCGCGACCCCGTCCCGGTCAACGGCGGCCTCGTCACCTTGATCGCGGCCATTGGGCTGGCGATCAACCTTGCGGTGTTTCGGTTGTTGCACGGCGGCGAACAAGACCTAAATGTTCGCGCCGCCACCTTGCACGTGCTGGGCGATTTGCTGGGCTCAGTGGGGGCATTGGTGGCGGGGCTCGTTGTCTACTGGACAGGCTGGAGCCCCATTGACCCGTTGCTGTCACTCCTCATCTGCGCCCTACTGATGGCCTCAACGCTCAAACTGCTTCTTGAGGTGGTGCACACCTTGATGGAAGGTGTACCGCATGGAATCGACCTCAACCGGGTGGGCGATTCCATGACAGCGGTTGCGGGTGTGCAAGAAATTCACGACCTGCACATTTGGGGCCTGTCCTCGGGGAACAGCTACCTGTCCGCCCATGTGGTGGTGGATCGCCTGGAAGACTGGCCGGAGGTGCTCAGCGCCCTGAGCCGGCTTCTGTGCGAGCGTCAGGGGGTACGTCACATCACACTCCAACCCGAACCACCGAGTCACCGCATCCGCACCCCCCAAGACCCTTACACCGCCGGGCACCGGGGCCAGTGCGCAGCCGCTGAGGCCTAGCGCAGCGGAGCCGCCTGACCACCGTGGAGGAACTGGCCTGATGCACGCTCCAGTCACTCCCCGCACGCTGCTAGCGCTCACGCAGCGGCCGCGGTTCGCGTATTTCTCGATGGAAATTGCGCTGGAAAGTGGCGTTCATACCTACAGTGGCGGGCTGGGTGTGCTCGCTGGAGATACCCTCAGATCGGCGGCCGACCTTGCGATTCCCATGGTCGCGGTCAGCCTCGTCAGCCGGGCTGGCTACTTCAAGCAAGTCATCGACCCCGATGGCCGTCAGCGCGAAGAGCCCGCGCACTGGTCACCGGAGGATCAGCTAATACCACTGAGCGCCAAGGTTGCGCTGCAAATCAACGGCCGAGCGGTGTGGATCACCGCTTGGCTATACACCTTGCCCGGACGCCTGGACGGCGACCAGCCCGTCATCCTGCTTGACACCCGTTTGCCAGAAAATCACCCCGACGACCAGACCCTGACCGACCACCTGTACGGCGGCGACGAGGCCTACCGGTTCAAGCAGGAAATGGTGCTCGGCATGGGCGGGGTGCGCATGCTCCGGGCACTGGGGTTTGAAATTAGCCAGTACCACATGAACGAAGGCCACGCGGCGCTGCTCGCCCTTGAGCTCTTGAACCACCACGCCCGCCCCGTTGAGCATGTGCGGCCTGGAGAGTCACGCTACGCACCACCTATGGTGCGTGAGCTTTGCAGCTTCACCACCCACACTCCGGTCGAGGCGGGTCACGACCAGTTCGACTACGACCTGGTGCTGTCCCACCTCGGTGACTTCATCGACCTTGCCACCCTAAAGCAACTGGCGGGGGAGCAGCGCCTCAACATGACACGCCTGGCACTCAACCTCAGCGAATTCGTCAATGGAGTCGCCAAGAAGCATGCGGAGGTATCGCGGGGATTCTTTCCCGGTTACCGCCTGCACGCGATCACCAACGGTGTCCACCCAGCGACTTGGACGGCCCCCAGTTTCGCGGCGCTGTATGACCGCTGGATTCCCGGCTGGTGCCATGAACCAGAGTTGCTCACGCGTGCGGACCAGATCAGTGACGTTGAAATCGACCAGGCACACCAGGCGGCACGGGAGGCCCTGGTTCGCACCGTGCGGGACCGCACCGGCTTCGAGTTGGCGCCAGACCGACCCATCATCGGCTTTGCGCGGCGGATGACCGCCTACAAACGGCCATTGCTGCTGTTCTCACAATTGGACCGCCTGCGGGCAACCGCACAGGAATTTCCCTTCCAGATCGTGGTGGCGGGCAAGGCCCACCCGCGGGACGATGCCGGCAAGCAGGCCATCCACCGGCTTCATCAACTGGCCAATGAGATCCGCAACGAAATTCCAATGGTGTTCGTGCCCGACCATGACATGGACCTTGGTCTGGCACTGACCTCCGGGGCGGACATTTGGTTGAACACACCACTGCGTCCTTTGGAGGCATCAGGCACAAGCGGGATGAAGGCCGCCTTGAACGGCGTCCCTCAACTCAGCGTGCTGGATGGATGGTGGATCGAAGGTTGCATAGAAGATGTGACCGGATGGGCGATCGGCTCCGGTCACGACCCCGACGACACCACCGAGGCAACCGCACTGTACGATGTTCTCCAGAACAAGGTGTTGCCGCTGTACTATGGATACCGTGGGGGACGCACAGCTTGGTTCCAGGTCATGAAACAAGCAATCGCGAAAAACGCTTCGTTCTTTAACAGCCACCGCATGATGCGCC
>DHQM01000007.1:10146-10445 GCA_002408105.1 Gammaproteobacteria bacterium UBA5338
GCATGATGCGCCGCTACGCCACAGAGGCGTATTTGCGCTAGCCCCAACACAGGAGGTCATCCAGCGTGCAGATCATCGCCGTGAACACGGGGAGCTCATCACTGCGCATCGGAGCCTTCATGTTCACTGGCGACCAACTCCTGCAACGGCGGGACTGGCACCTGGACCAGGCCAATGCCCAGTGGCCGAGCGCACTGTGCGAGGACCGGGAGCCGGACTGGGTGGTGCACCGCTGGGTTCATTCTGGAGGTCGATTTGATGCACCGATCGAACTCGGCGGACACCTCGAGCTGCTGGAG
>DHQM01000007.1:10697-11118 GCA_002408105.1 Gammaproteobacteria bacterium UBA5338
CGGACACCTCGAGCTGCTGGAGTCGCTCCTGCCGCTGGCGCCCTTGCACAACCCCAAAGCACTCGACGCGATCCGCACCAGCATGCGTCTGTTTCCCCGCGCCCGGCAGTTGGTGGTCCCGGACAGCGGGTTCTTTCGTGACCTGCCGGCGGTGGCCCGACGACTGCCCCTGTCCGAAGCGCTGTGTCGCCGCCACGGCTTGTCTCGAATTGGATTTCACGGCATCGCCCACCAATACCTCAGCGAGACGTGGCACCTGCACAACCCCCGCCCACCCGGTGCCCCGCCGAGCCGGATTGTCACCCTGCAACTTGGTAGCGGCTGCTCCGTCACCGCGCTTCGTGATGGCGCACCGATTGAAACGAGCATGGGGTTTTCACCCTGGAGCGGGGTCGTGATGTCGAGCCGGCCGGGCGACCTG
>DHQM01000007.1:11362-11569 GCA_002408105.1 Gammaproteobacteria bacterium UBA5338
CCTGGACCCCGGGGTACTGATTCATTTGCTGCGCCACACGGGCATGAATGCCGACCAACTCGAGGCGACGTTGCGTGAGTCCAGCGGACTGCGAGGCGTATCCGGAAGCAGCGGAGACATGAAGACGCTGCTAAAGACTGGAAACGACGAAGCTGCATCCATGGCAGTCGAACTGTTTTTGCACGCACTCAACCAACGGGTTGGCGC
>DHQM01000007.1:11880-12089 GCA_002408105.1 Gammaproteobacteria bacterium UBA5338
CGAATTCTTGAACCCATGCGCTGGCTGGGTGTTGAATGGGATGAATCGACCCACACCGCATCCCTACGCGCTCCCACCCGCATCAGCACCCCAGCGAGCCAGGTGGCGGTGTGGGTGGTTCCAGTGGACGAAGCGCGGCTCTTGGCAATCGCAGCGCTGCAACAGGATCAACTGCATCCCCCCAAACCATCCGCCACGAGGTAGTGCCC
>DHQM01000032.1 GCA_002408105.1 Gammaproteobacteria bacterium UBA5338
AACCAACTGAGCTACGCGCCTGTCGAGTAGGCGGCAGATTGTAACCCTCCGGCGCCCACTGTCAATCACCGGGCCGCAGACGCCAGCTCCCGCACTGCCACCGGAGGACCGACCCGTCTACAATTGCGGATCCACAATAATGCCTAAAGCAAAGGAGCAATCGCCATGAGCGATCTGAACAAGTTCCGCGAGGACACACGCGCCTGGCTGGACGCCAACTGCCCCGCCAGCATCCGTGCCAACAAAGAAGCCGCCGCCGAATCTCAGTTCACCAAAAAACGCCGCAGCGGTGACTCTGTGGTGTGGCTTGAGCGCATGGCCGAGAAAGGCTGGGTCGCGCCAACCTGGCCCCGAGAATATGGCGGTGGCGGGCTCAGCGCCGAGGAAGCCGGCATTCTGCGTGAGGAGATGCGCCGCATCAAGGCGCCCCCTCCCTACATGGGCATGGGCCTGACCATGATCGGCCCGACGCTCCTGGAATTCGGCACCGAAGACCAAAAACAGCGCCACATTCCGGGCATCACATCCGGAGAGGTGCACTGGTGCCAGGGTTACAGTGAACCCAATGCCGGTTCAGACCTCGCCAACCTACAAACCCGCGCGGAAGACCAAGGAGACCATTTTCTGGTCAACGGGTCCAAGATCTGGACCTCTGGGGCCATGTACGCCGACTGGATGTTCTGCCTCACCCGCACCGACTCGAGCGTCCAAAAACAAAAGGGCATTACCTTTCTGCTGTTTCCAATGGACGATCCGGGTGTCACCGTAAAGCCCATTCGCTTGATCAGTGGCGAGTCGCCCTTCTGCCAAGTGTTTTTCGACAACGTTAAGGCCAGAAAAGACGACCTCGTGGGCAAGGTCAACGAAGGCTGGACCGTGGGCAAACGCTTGCTGCAGCACGAGCGCAACTCCATCGGCGGTGGCGGAACCCGGATGGGGCTGAGCGTGGGTGTGGTCGACGTGGCGCGTCAGTACCGCGCCGATGACGAAGGCCGCATTGAAGACCCGCTGCTCCGCCAGCAGCTGATCCAGCACCAAATCAACTCCCAGGCCTTCGCGCTGACCAACAAGCGCATCATGGACGAAGCCATGAATGGGCAGACGCCCGGGTTTACCACCTCAATGCTGAAGTACTACGGCTCCGAACTCACCAAGGCCAGTTCAGAAATGATGGTTTCCATGATGGGCCCCCAAGGGCTTGGGCGAGAAGACCCAGAGCACTACAGCAACCAAGAACTGGAAATCACCCGAGCCTGGCTGTTTCACAAGGCCCTCACCATTGCCGGTGGCTGTTCAGAGGTTCAACTGGACATCATCTCCAAGCGCATTCTGGAACTGCCGCCGTACTGAGCACATGCAACACCGGCGGTTTTGAAAACAAATACAACATAAGAGACAGTGCCATGCCCCTTGTACTCAACGAAGAACAGGTTCTACTCAAAGATTCGGCCCGCGACTTTTTCGCCAACAAGATGCCGGTCAAACAACTGCGCACCCTGCGGGACAACAACGACGCCACCGGGTACTCGACCGAAAGCTGGCAGGAAATCGTTGCGCTCGGTTGGCCGGGAGTGGCCATCCCAGAAGCGTTCGGTGGCCTGGAGTTCGGCTACACCGGCCTCGGAGTGGTCATGGAAGAGTCCGGCCGGACCTTGGCCGCCTCTCCATTGTTCGCCACCTGTGCGCTGGGCGCCAACCTGATTCTGTTTGGCGGCAGTGAGGACCAAAAGAGCGATTTGCTCCCCAGGGTTGCTCAAGGCGAGCTCACCCTCGCCCTTGCGATCGAGGAAAGTTCCACCCATGGCCCCGAGCGCACCCGCGCCCAGGCCACCGAAGACGGTGACAGCTTCGTGCTGGATGGCAGCAAGAAGTACGTCCTCGATGGCCACAGTGCCGACCAAATTCTCGTCCTGGCACGGACCTCAGGCAGCGCGGGCCGCTCAGACGGGCTGACCTTGTTTCTGGTGGATCCAGCAGCCAGCGGGGTCCAGATCGGGCGGCTGCAGACCATGGACGCGCGCAACTGGGCGAACATTGATCTCAGCGGGGTGCGGGTTCCAAAAAGCGCAGTGCTGGGCACCGTCGGACAGGCCGCAGCGCCCCTGCAGGACGCATTGTCAGCAGCGCAGATTCTGCTGTCTGCCGAAATGCTCGGCAGCACACTGGAGTGCTTCGAACGCACCATCGAATACATCAAGACGCGGGTGCAGTTTGACCGCGCAATCGGCTCGCTGCAGGCCATTCAGCACCGTGCTGCCCACATGTACAGCGAGATCGAACTGGCCAAGTCCGTGGTGATCAACGCCCTGCAGGCCCTCGACCAAGACACCCGCGGCGACGAGTTGGCAAAAATCGCCAGCCTCACCAAAGCCAAGCTCGCGGAGGTGTTCAACCTGGTCAGCAGCGAAGGCGTTCAGATGCACGGAGGCATCGGCATGACCGACGAAGAGGAAATCGGCTTCTTCCTCAAGCGTGCCCGTGCCACGGAGCACACCCTGGGGGATGTCCGGTACCACCAGAACCGCTATGGAGCATTGATCGGGGTTTGACGCACCCACTTCAGGACCCGGTTGCGCACTGCTCGGCCTTGCAGCCGGGCGGTGCGCAACCGCCCCTGCAGTCGCCTCGCGTTCTTAGATGGGGAACCAACCCGTGTCCAGAGCTGCGTAGCGGTCTTTGAAGTCGACCATGGTTTTCATTTGATCAGGCTCCTTCAAGAGGAAGGCGCCGTTGTCTCGATCAATCAGCCCATCGTCTTCCAATTCGGAAAACATCCGGCTCACGTACACGTTGGTGAGCCCCAGCATGTCGCCGATAACAGTTTGTGTCAGCGGCAACTCGAAGCGGTTCCGGTCCAAACAGCCGGCCAGCCGCAAGCGGGCCTGGACTTCCAGCAGCAGGTACACGATGCGCTCGCGGGCCTCCATTCGGCCAAGCGCACAGAGCCGATCAAGCAGCACGGTTTGCTCCACCAGCGCGATGGTAAACAGCAGGGCCGTCATCCGCGGTGACTGGGTGAAGATCCGGTCCATGGCCGATTTCGGGAACGGGCAGAGACAACAGTCGGTGGCAGTTTCAACCGCGATGGAATACTCGCGAAAGGGCAAGTCCGCCATGCCCAGCACGTCGCCGGGATAGTGGACATCGAGTACTTGCCGGCGCCCTTCCGGCAACAGGCGGTACGAATACAGCCAACCTTCTTTGACCACACACAGGTGTTCGGCCTTCCAGCCAAGCGGTCTGATTTTGGTGTGGGCCTTAAAGGATTGCTCGTCCTTCTCCAGTTCCGCGATCAGTGCCGTATCAGCCTCGGACAGCGACAAGAAGCGTCCAAGTTTCTCGACCAAACAACTGCTTTGTGCCATTGCCAAGCCTTACAACAGCGCCCCAGGGGCACCGGGACATTCGCTCTACTATACCGGTATTGGATAAACGCTGGATTCACCTGACACCCGCCGTCCCGGTGAGGTGAGCGACGACCGAGACAGAAAAAACGGGCTTCAAAGATGCAAAGCGTTTTCGTCCGGAACACGCATCGGGGGCGCAGCATGGTACTCCAGCAGCTCGCGGCTCAGCGCCCGTGCCGAGCCTGGGCCCGCAGCCTGCCAAAGCACCACCAGGCCAATGTCCGGAGCAAGCCACTGGGTGTCGCTCCCCAAAGGCCCCCGCTCGGTCTCGATCCGCGCGGTCACGAACCGGCCCGCAGGGGTATTCACCTCCTCGTCCACGGCCACCACCCGCCCGAGCCCCCAAGCCGGGTCGTGGTGCGGCAGATCCGGGTCCATCTCTACGGCTTTGCGGTCGCGGTCCAACCTCGGGAACGCCCACCGTTGGCCCACGCACAGCTGGTGTGCCGGTCCCACCAGACGGGGCGCAGGCTTCTAGAGGTGGCTCCCGG
>DHQM01000106.1 GCA_002408105.1 Gammaproteobacteria bacterium UBA5338
GACAACGCCCCGCGCACCTGAGCCTTGGCACCACCGCTTGGTGTGCTGCCAGTTGATCGAGCACCGCCTCTCCGTAGCCAGTGGCGTCGCTCTTGAAGAACCAGGGCATGGTCACTGAGGAGTCGAGAACAAAATTCATCGCCGGCCCTCCAGGCGCAACCGCTTGATGTCCAGGTTGCCCTGCACCTTGGGGCTGAAACGGCGGATCTCGGCGATGACTTCCGCCGGCGACCGCCCGGTGCTCGGCGCCACCGGCAGCAGTTGGGCCACGGGCTTGCCGCGGTGGGTGATCATGTAGCTCTCCCCGGCCTCAACGTCCTTGAGCAGTCGAGCCAGGTGGGTTTTGGCCTCGTACGCGCCGACCTGCTTCATGGGCGGGCCTCCGGGTGCAGGGGGTGTGGGTCAGCGTGATTCTAGTCGATCCAACCGGTCGGTTACAGAGAGGCGCCCCACCCGTGCTAGGCTGGACGACACCCCCGAATGCCCCCGAAACGGGCTGCCGAGACCACCCATGACCGCGTATTCCCCACCGCTCGACGACGCCCGTTTTCTATTGCAAGAGGTCTTCAACGCCCCGTTCCGCTGGGCGCAGATGCCAAGGACCCAGGCACTTGGGATGGAGGACGCCATGGCCGTCCTGGAAGCCGGTGGCGCCGTTTGTGCAGGGCTTGTGGCGCCCACCAACGCCGCCGGTGACCGGGCCGGGTGCCGCCTTGTGAAGGGCGCGGTGCAGAGCCCACCGGGTTTCCCGGATGCCTGGGCCACCTATGCCGCCGGC
Organism: Gammaproteobacteria bacterium UBA5338; assembly: GCA_002408105.1. Lineage (GTDB taxonomy): Bacteria > Pseudomonadota > Gammaproteobacteria > Pseudomonadales > UBA5862 > UBA5862. The sequence goes on from DHQM01000106.1 coordinate 779, forward strand.
GGCTGGATCGGCCTCGGTGGCGACCCTGCCTGGGGTGGCCAGGGCCTGCCGCAATCCGTCGCGGTGCTGTTTCAGGAAATGCTGTTCGCGGCCAACCCGAGCTTCGCGCTCTATTCGGTGTTGACCTCCGGGGTGTCGGTGGCCCTGGCTGCTCACGCAAGTGGTGCGCTGCGTGCCCGGTACCTGCCGGCGCTCTACTCCGGGCGCTGGGCTGGCACCATGTGTCTGACCGTAGCCCAGGCGGGTACCGACCTTGGGTTGCTGCGTTGTCAGGCGCGCCCCGACGGTGGGCGCCACCGCATTCAGGGTGAGAAGATTTTCATTACCGGCGGCGACCACGACCTCACGGAGAACATCTTGCACCTGGTGTTGGCGCGCTTGCCGGACGCTCCGCCGGGAAACCGTGGCCTGTCGTTGTTCGCGGTCCCGCGGCGCCGGGTGAACCATGATGGCAGCCTCGGGGACGACAATGGCGTGCGCGTTGACCGCATTGAAGAAAAAATGGGCATTCACGGCTCCCCGACCTGTGTGTTGCAGTTCGAGGACAGCCTGGGTGACCTCGTCGGAGAGCCGCACCAGGGGCTCGCGGCCATGTTCACCATGATGAACTACGAACGGCTCTCCATCGGCTTGCAGGGGCTGGGGCTGGCCGAAGCGGCCTACCAGAGTGCCCGAGCCTACGCCCGGGATCGTGTGCAGGGGCGGGCTGCATCGGGCTCCTCCACCGGCCCGGACCCCATCCTCGTGCATGGGGACGTCCGCCACATGTTGCTCACCCAAAAGGCGAGCACCCAGGCCGGACGGGCGTTGGCGGTCTGGACTGCCGAGCAGCTGGACCTGGCCCACCACCACCCCGACCCGGCGGAGCGCGGCCGCGCCGAGGCCTTGGTCGCGCTGCTGACGCCGGTGGCCAAGGCCAGCCTATCTGATTGGGGGTTTGCCAACACGGTGCGGGCCCAGCAGGTGTTTGGCGGCCACGGATACACCCGCGCCTGGGACTTGGAACAACGTGTGCGCGACGCCCGCATCGCACAGATCTACGAAGGCACCAATGGTGTGCAGGCCATGGACCTGGTGGGGCGCAAGCTGGTGCGCGACGGCGGCCAGTTGTTCGCGGTCTATTGCGCCGAACTCGAGTCGGCGCTGCAAATGCCGCCCGCGCCGGCGGTGCGCCCGTTCCACAACGCCCTGCAGGAGAGCCTGGAGCGCCTGCGCAGGGTCACTGACCTGCTGCTCGCCGATGCGCCCGGGGCGCCCGAGTTGGCGGGTGCGGTGGCGACCGACTACCTCGCCCTGTTCGCGCTGACCACCTACAGCTACCTGTGGCTGCGCATGGCCAGCGCCAGCGCGTCGGGTGAGACGCCCCTGCACCGGGAAAAGCTCGCGACCGGGCGCTTCTTCGTCGACCGGGTGCTGCCCCAGGGGCTCGGTCTTGCCGCCAGCATTGTCGCCGGCGCGGGCGCCGTGGCGGAGTTCCCAGACGATGCCTTCTGAGGCTGGGACGGGCGGCTGCCGGCCCATGGGGTAGAATTGGCGGTCGATTCACCTGGTGGTCGTGTCCGGCCGCCCCGCAGAAGGCCTCTGGTATGCGTGGTTGTGAGATTTTCAGGCAAGGGCGCCCGTTCGATCATACGGTTGCAGAACGCCTCAGCCTCAGGGGGCTGGAGTGGATCGAGCACCCCGCGCGCCCCACCCTGCATTTTCTCCACGGCATCGCGTTTTGCAGCCGGCTCTACTGGCCCTATCTACGCAATTTGACGGCAGCCGGCTACAACCTCTGCATGCATGACCTGGAAGGCCACGGAGAGAGCGACCTCGAGGGTGAGTTCAGTGGTTGGCGGCTTGCCGCGGACCGTGCGGCTTCGGTGATCTCGGCGCGGCGGCTCCGCCAACGCGGTGGTCCACTCATTGGCACCGGCCACAGCTACGGGGCGTCCCTGTCCCTGATCCTCGCCGCTGAGCAGCCTGACCTGTTCGACGCGCTGGTGCTGCTCGACCCCATGCTGATGCCCGAGCAGATCCTGCAACAGGCCCGCGATGGCCTGCACCAGTTCCCGCTCGACAAGACCCTGGCGCGGCGAAATCACTGGGAGGACGCGGGCGCTGCCGCGGCGTACCTGCGCAGCAAGGCGGCGTTCAAGGACTGGAGCGATGACGCCCTGGATGGCTTCATCGAGTACAACCTGGTTCCCGGAGAAGAAGCAGGCTTGGTGCTGCGCTGCGACCCCCGCACCGAAGCCCAGGTGCTTGCCGACCCCCTGGTCACCATCTGGGATCACCTGCGTGAGGTCAAAGTCCCGACGGTTCTGATCCACGGCAACGACGAGCGCTCGCCGATTCCGGCCAACTGCCGCCGGGCCACGGAGCTCAACCCGCACATCCGCGCCGTCGAGACCGACGGTGGCCACAACTTCATGCAGGAAGCCCCAGAACAAAGCGCGAAGATCACGCTGGCGGTGCTGGAATCGATCGGTTACTCCACCGCGGCCTGAAGCGCGCGCCGCCCAAAGGGCTGCATAGGACGGTCCCATGACCTGGTTGTGGCTGGCGCTCGCCAGCGCCTTTTGCCTGGCGACGGCAGACGCTTTTGTGAAGGCGTACCTCACACACCTGGACACGCTGTACCTGATGGCGATGCGGTTTCTGCACGCCGGGGTGCTGTTGTTGCCGGTGTTGTTGTGGTGGGGATGGCCGGGCTTTCCCCCCGCGTTTTGGGGCTGGGTTGCGGCCATGGTGCCGCTCGAGCTTGCCGCCATGTACTGCTACATGCGCGCGGTGCGCAGTGGCGACTTGTCGGAAACCCTGCCTTATTTGGCCTTTACGCCCGTGCTGGTGGCCGGCACGGGCTGGGCGTTGCTGGGTGAGCGCGTTTCGACGCTGGGTTTCGGGGGCGCCTTGCTGGTGACCGTCGGTGCCTATTGGCTCAATGGCCATGAACGCCACGCCGACGGCTCCGCCCGCTGGTGGGTGCCTCTGGCCGCGATGGCGCGCAACCCGGGGGCCCGTTGGATGCTGGGCACGGCGGTCCTTTATGCGTTCACCTCGGTGTTGGGCAAAGGTGCGCTTGAGTACGCACCGCCGGTGTTCTTTGGCGCCTTCTATAACCTATTGCCAGCTTAAAGAATTCTTTC
>DHQM01000018.1 GCA_002408105.1 Gammaproteobacteria bacterium UBA5338
CGCACTCGCCGGACCAGTCAGGCCTTCCAGTGGGTATTCCGCTCCCAGCACCGCGCCGTTTAGACCGAGCGGCGAGGTTAGGTACGACAACAAGGCGTCTCCGTAGCCGGTGGACAGGATCGTCTTGGTGGTACCGCTGAAGTCGTAGTTGTCCGGCGTACCCTCGGCCGCCAGGAAGCTGTTGGTGGCGATGTCGAACAGCCCGGCGAACAGGGCCCCTTCGGCCTGGGTCCAAACCAGGGTGCCATCGGCGAGGCGAACCTCGGTCACCCGCTGGCCAACAGGTTTGTTGCGGTCGTACCCGAACTCAAACCCAGAAATTTGCGCGAACCGCCCATCACTGCCGGTCCCATCCGGCTGAATCTGCGACACGCTGTTCTCCAGCGCGGCAACCAGGGTGGCAACGTCGACATTGCCAATCACCGCCATGGTGTTCGGGAAGGGGAGAACCGCCATCACCTCGCCCTGGGTGATCGAACCGTCCTGGTCGTTGTCGAGGTCCTCTCGAATGCCGCCGCTGTTGGTCAGTCCGATGAGGGTGTTGCCGGCGGTCAAACCCGTGTTCTCCTGCTGCACGGCAAACACGAAGGCGTCGGCGATCAGGTCCCCCAGGTTGGTTTCCCGCTGACGAATCACCCGGGGGCCGTTGGTGTTGCCGTCACTGTGTTCCACAAAGACATCGGTGGTGGCGACCTGGGTCGCGTTGGCCGCGGCAATCGCCGCCTCCAGGGGCGCGATCACGTTCGTTTGGACTGTGGCGTCCGGCGTGACCGCGGTTTTGTCCACCACGATCGGCTCCCCCGCGACGTTGATCACCTCTCCGTTGGCGTCGAATTCGACAGCCAGCTCACCGACGTAAAGGTACTCACCCACAGTCGTCACGACCGCAACGTTCTTTCCATCGGCGTCCTGCACCACCACCGGGTAGGGGCCCGTGGCTTCGTCAGCCGCGTTGCGGGCGTTGTCCGCGTTCAGCAGCAGCTCGTCACCACCGCCGGCAATCACGACATCGACGTCGCTGAGCTGGGAAACCAAGTCCAGTTCATTCTGAATGCCCTGCAGGTGGGACGACAGGATGATCTTGTTAACCCCTTGGTTTTTCAGCACGGCCACTTCGTTCTGAATCGCGGCGAGCACGGGATTGACGCCCACAGGGCCTGGATTGGACACATTCGGCAGGGTTTCGGTGGTGACACCAATCACTCCATAGGACTCCGCCCCGCGGGTCACCACAGTGCTGCTAGCAATTTGGCCACCCGCTTTCAGCGCATTGAGGTTGGCCTCGGCGTTGAAGTCCAGGTTCGCTGACAAGAAGGGCGCGCTGCCGCCCGCGGCATTGTAGTGGTTGATGAAATCGGCCAGGACCTCGGGCCCGAAATCGAAATCGTGGTTGCCCAGGGTGATGGCATCGTAGCCGATCTCCTTCAGAACCAGGGCATCGTAGTACGTGCGCCCGCCCAGCGGCCCTGAGGCAAGGCTGGCATTGAATGCGGCGCCAGCCAGAAAGTTGTCCCCAGAAGACAAGGTCAGGAAATCACGGCCGAATGCAGCGGCGTTGTCGCGGCGGGCATCCAAGGTCGCCTTGAAGTAGTCGGCACCGCCGAAGTGTGCGTCGCCAAACAGTTTCGACTCACCATCGTTGTTGTGGAAGATGGTCAGACTCGCCCCAAAACTGGAGTTGCATGCGAGCGCGACGGCTGTGGCGATCAAGGTTCGGTTACCGGGGAATCGGGCCATGGCAAAGCTCTCCTGGCAGTTGGGCCAATCCACAAATGTGAGGCGGATCACAGTAGAGACCCTCTGTTAAACCTCCATGACCAGGCGCCTGTTTTTCGAGCCGGGGCGGCGACAGGCTGCGCGGCGGTGGCCGCGCTTCAAAAATACATTAGACATGCCTAATGTATTTGTTAGACTGACCACAGCAGAAGCGCCCACCAACCCAGGGATCCCTTCCATGGCTGCCGAGATCACCGCCTTCTTTCACGCCGACACCTCTACCTACTCCTATGTGCTGGCGGACCCTGTCACCCGTGAGGCCGCCATCATTGATCCAGTGCTCGACTACGAACCCGCTGCAGCCCGGGTGGACTCCCACAGCGTCGAGCGCTTGCTGGCCTTCACGGCAGCGCAAGGGCTGGCCGTTCGCCATGTGCTGGAAACCCATGTGCACGCTGACCATTTGAGTGCAGCCCACCTGATCCGCGAACGCACAGGCGCATCGATCGGCATCGGAGCCCAGGTCGCCGAGGTGCAAGCTCATTTTGCCGGCCTCTATGGCCTCTCACCCGAAACCTTTGTCGGCGGCCGGCCGTTCGACCTGCTGTTCGCCGACGGGGATCGACTGAAGGTTGGCAACCTGGACATCGAAGTGATGCACACCCCAGGGCACACACCCGCTTGCGTCAGTTACCGGGTCGAAGATGCCGTGTTCGTCGGCGACACCTTGTTCATGCCGGACTATGGCACCGCCCGATGCGACTTTCCCGGGGGCGATGCTGCGGTACTGTACGCATCGATCCAGCGCCTGTTCGCGCTGCCGGACGAAACTCGCGTGTTTCTGTGTCACGACTATCCACCAGCGAAACGTACACCCCAGCACCTCAGCACCGTGGGCAGGCAGCGCCGCGGCAACGTCCATGTCCACGAGGGCATAGACCAGGACACCTTTGTAGCCGCGCGCAACGCACGCGACGCGAACCTCGCCGCTCCGCGGCTCATCCTGCCCGCCCTGCAAGTCAACATCCATGCCGGGGCGCTTCCGACAGCCGATGACAATGGCATCGCCTACCTGCGCTTGCCTTTGAATCAACTTTAAACTGAACGCAGAGGGCCGAACCGATGACGGACTTCACTCCTTGGACTGCGCTGGCCGGCGGCCTGTTGATCGGAGGTGGCGCCACCGGTCTGCTGGCAACCACCGGCCGGATCGCAGGCATCAGCGGCATTTTCTTCGGCCTGGCGCGTGCCCGTGGGGACCGCCTCTGGCGGCTGCTGTTTCTCGCCGGCATGGTGGCCGGTGCCGGCGTGCTGTTTCACCAGGCCCCCACCCTGCAGTTTGCGCCACGCACAGAGTTTCCCTTGGTAACCCTGGTGGTGGCCGGCCTTCTGGTCGGGTTCGGCACCCGGCTGGGCAACGGCTGTACCAGTGGACACGGTGTGTGTGGGCTCGGTCGACGTTCTGTGCGCTCCTTGGCCGCCACCCTGGTGTTCATGCTGACCGGTGTGGTAACCACCGTCGTTACCCGCCACTGGCTGGGGGTGGCAGGATGAACCCGCACATCGTTTCGAGCGCCGCGGCGCTGTTCTGCGGCACCTTGTTCGGCGCGGGACTTACGTTGTCGGCGATGGTCAACCCTGAGAAGGTATTGAACTTTCTAGACGTCCTCGGCCACTGGGATCCAAGTCTTGCTTTGGTGATGGGAGGCGCCGTCGCCGTGACGCTGGTCGCTTTTCCCTTGGTGCTGAGGCGCCCTCGCCCTTGGTTCGGCGCGCGCTTCCACCTGCCGCAGAAATCCACCCTCGACGCGCGCTTGCTGATCGGGGCAGCTTTTTTCGGAGTCGGCTGGGGTCTCGCAGGCTACTGTCCAGGGCCAGCCCTGGCCGCCCTCAGTTTCGGCCGGCTAGAACCGCTGGTGTTTGTGCTTGCGATGGCGGTTGGCAGCTGGATCGCCGGGCGAGTACAACAGCAGCAGGCTTGAAGCGGCGCCTTAAGCAGCAAGCAGGCGTTCCATGCACCGCAGCACCGGTGCTCGGTACGGGCGCCCGAACAGGTTCAGGTGGTTCAGCAGGTGGTACAGTTGATACAGGTCACGCCGGTGCAGGTGACCTGGGGGCAGGGGGTGCAGGGTTTCGTAGGCTGAGAAAAACTCGGGATCGAACCCCCCGAACAGCGCCGCCATGGCCAGGTCGCACTCGCGGTCACCAAAGTGTACGGCGGGGTCAAAAACGACTGGCTCTCCACTTGGGGTCACGCCGACATTGCCGCTCCACAGATCCCCGTGCAGGAGGCTTGGCGCCGGCCGGTGGCCCGCCAGCAGGCCAGGCACCCGCTCGATCAGGGCCTCGCCCTTCTCACCACCATCGCCCGCCAGCTGCGTAGCCGCCATCCGCAGTTGCGGCGCCAATCGGCGGCGGACGAAGAATTCGGTCCAGTCATCGCACCAGCCGTTCAGCTGCGGGTTCGCGCCCAGGTGGTTGTCGCGCCTGTACCCGAACGCCGGCCCTTCGACCGCATGAAGACGGGCCATGGCCTGTCCGAGGCGAACGGCGCCTGGCCTGTCCAGCGGCTTGAGGTCAATCCACTCCAGCACCATATACGCGTACTGGCCCCACACCCCGGCACACACCGGGGCGGGCACGCGAACCGCCTGAGTCCGTGCCAGGGCCGCGAGGCCCGCAAGTTCGCCGGTCAATGCATCGAGCTGTGGCTCCGGCATGACCTTGACCAACCAGTGCGCATCGGCCGGCGTCGCAGCGCACAACAGCCTAAACACTTGGGCGGTGTCGCCACCCCCCAGCCGGTGGTGGGCACGGTGGCGCAGGTCGGGTTGGGCAAGTTCGACGGCCAGGCGCACCACCAGGGCCTCGAACCAAGCGTCATCGGGTGCCGCCACTGCCATCGAATGGGTCCTCCCGCCGAGCGGGCGGTACAATGCCTGACAGCCAGGCCAGTCTGCAGAGGATGATACCCCCCGATGTTTGCCGATTTGAACGCTGGGTTTGGCTACCTTCGCGCCGGCTTCGCCGACCTCCAACGCCCTGAATACCGCCGCTACCTGATTGCACCGATTGCACTCAACCTGGCGCTGCTGGTCGGCGTGTTCTGGGGTTTAAGCGGGGTCTACTCGGGACTGGCCGAACAGGCCAGCGCTGCCCTGCCGGATTGGCTGTCCTGGCTTGAGTGGCTCATCGAGTGGGTGCTTGGGGCGCTCACCCTGGTGGTAATGGTCTATTTGTTCGCCACCCTCACGACCCTGATCGGGGCGCCGTTTTACGGCCTACTCGCTGAACGAGCAGAACTCGCCCTCGGTGGTCCGCCACCGCCACCTGCGAACCCTCGGGATTGGCTGCTGCTTGTGCCCCGAGCCCTGTCGCGCGAGCTGCGCAAGCTGGTGTATTGGTTGCCGCGCGGATTGCTGCTGTTGCTGCTGGGCGCGGTTCCGCTGGTGAACGCCGTCGCGCCACTGCTGTGGCTGCTGTTTGGCGCCTGGGTGCTGGCCATTGAGTTCTGCGACTACCCGGGCGACAACCACCGGGTGCCTTTTTCTGAGGTGCTGGGGCGCCTGCGCCAACACCGGTTGACCGCCTGCGGCTTCGGACTGCCCTTGTTTTTCGCCCTAGGGGTGCCGGTGCTCAACCTGTTTGCGGTGCCCGCAGCGGTGCTCGGGGGCACCCGATTTTGGATCGCGCGGCTCGCAGGGGAAGCCCCCCGCAAGGTCACCCCAGTCTGAGCAGCTCCGCATCCGGCTGCAGGGTGGTCAGCTTCAGGCCCAGCAGGGACTCAATCTTCGGCAACTCGAATGCGTCATCTTCGCTGACGAAACTGATGGAATGGCCGCTGGCCCCGGCACGGCCGGTGCGGCCGATGCGGTGGACGTAGTCCTCCGGCACGTTCGGCAGCTCGTAGTTGACCACGTGGGTGATGCC
>DHQM01000227.1:0-1629 GCA_002408105.1 Gammaproteobacteria bacterium UBA5338
CACAATTTGGAACAGTCGCCCACCAGCGCACCGACCCGATACACCGCCTGGTTCGGCACCTCGGCCCCAACGACCGACCCGTGCGTCCGAAAGCGCCCACCCATGGTGAGCACTGGCACTGCCCCGGCGGTTGCAAAAAATTGGCTAGTGCCAAACGCGGACACGCATTTGATGAAACCTGTGTCCGCTGAAGAAGCATAGCGCAGCGGCGAAGCTTCAGTGGGACGTACCGTGATAAGCGCCGACCCAGGCATCCATCACGGATCCCGCCTGTTCCTCGGTTGGTATAGCAACTGGGTGATCTGCTCTGAAACGAGGCCAATCAGGAATACGGTTACCGCCCCGGTCATCAACAGCACGGTCATGTTCGTCAAGCGGTTTTGGGTGAAAAAAGTGTAGCCGTAGTACCCCAGCCCGACCAAAAAGTGAAAAAGGGCAAGCGGCGCGAACAGTTTCAAGGGGGAATACAGGGTGCCGATCTTAAAGATGATCAGTAAAAACCTGGCACCATCGCGCAGCGGACGGATGTGGCTTTTGCCAACGCGCTTCGAAACGCGTATTGGCTCATAGGCCACTGGATAGGCCGAACGAAAAAACGCCATGGTCGAGGTGGTGGGATAGGAGAACCCATTGGGCAGCAGGTGGAGAAACTCCCTGAACTTGTCGGCGCGCACCACCCGGAATCCGGAGGTCAGGTCTTCTACCCGACGGTTCGCCATGTAGCTCGCCAAGCGGTTGTACAGCCGGTTTGCAACACCCCGTCCCAAACTCGCCTGCCCACCCCGGCTGCGGGCGCCAACCACCATGTCGTAGCCCTCGTTCAGGCGTGCAACCAGCCGCTCGATGTCAGCCGGGTCATGCTGACCATCTGCGTCCATGAACACGATGGTGTCACCTTGTGCCGCCCGCGCGCCGCTCTTGATGGCCGCGCCGTTGCCCATCGAATAGGGGTGAGAGACCACTTGAATGCCAAAGGATCTGGCAAGCTCGGCGGTGTTGTCAGTCGAGCCATCATCCACGAGAAACACCTGGCTCGGTTGCACAACACGTGTGAGCCTCGGCAGCAACGCCCCCAGGGCCCCCGACTCGTTCTTGGCGGGGATGACAACACTAATTGCAGGGGAAAGCATGCATCGCGCTCGCATGTAAAGGGCTGTGGCCCAACCTCTCGCGGAGGTCGGATCGGGCTATTGCAGGGTTGAAACCTTGGGGCCAGGCCCGGCCGCGGCCAAGAGTTTTTTGTCCAGGATGCCCTGCAGGCGCTCAATTCTAAAGGATTCTTCTTTTCTCCACCCGTTTGCGGCCACCGCGCTCGAAAGCGCCTCAGTGGCAGTGGTCAGGTCGCCCGCGCCGAGGGCCAAATCCGCTTTCTCAAGCACGGCCGCGACACCCGCTCCAGCGATCGCCGCTGAATCCAACGCCCGGTAGGCCTCATGGAGCTGACCCTGATTCGCAAAGCTCTGCGCATAGAGTCGCAACAACAGGGCCATTGAAGTTCCCGGCACTTCGGCATCCACGGCCGCCTCGACCAGCTGATGAATTTGCTCTTTGGTCAAGGTGGGGCAGCGCCCGCTGCGACTCCGGCTTAGCAAACTGTTCATCGCATTGAGGGCATAGGCGGTCATGGGG
>DHQM01000227.1:1897-2769 GCA_002408105.1 Gammaproteobacteria bacterium UBA5338
CGCCGGCGCCGGCGAATCCGGCATTAAGTCGGTAAGCAGTATGCGCAACTGCGCCCTGCCTTGCTCCAGCTCACCGGCGCGGATCAGGTAGTTGGCATAGTAGGATCGCGCCCGAGCTGAGCGCGGGTGGTCCTGAACGGTGATCTCATGCAACGCGCCCTCGTGGCTCCACACCTGGGCTCTGGTGTGGGCCATGAGTGCCAGGCTCGCAACCACCACCAAAGCAGACACGGGCCTCAGCCAGACGAAAGTGCGCGGCAGAGCCGACAACGCACTCGAAACCACCAGCAGCAAGCCGAAACTCGCCAAGTAATTGCGGTGTTCAAATGCAATTTCGAGGGGCAGAACCGTCGATTCCAACAGGTGGCAGACCACAAACCACGCGAGACCCAGCGCCACCACCGGCCAGCGGTGGCGTTGCCACCAGGCAAGCGCGCCGGCAGCGGCAAAGGCGGCAAGGCCGAGCCCCGTCCTCACGGAAAAACTGCGCACGATGGCGATGTCGTCGTGGTACAGGCCAAGCTCTCCCAACCGAGGCCAGAGGACGAACTTGATGTACATCCACACGACCTGTACCTGGGTCAGCACACGCTCGTGGAGGGAAAAGGAGCGACCGTCATAGTTGAGGAAGCGGTCGAGGTGGGTCACAAAGTAGAGTGCGCCGATCGCGATCGGCATCACCACCAGGGCCATCAGAAACCAGCGCACCTGCCGGGCTTCGCCGTGGCACACCCATTCAGCGCTGAAACGGGTGCCGCGCGGTACTGCGAACCACCAGACAACCAGGGTCAATGGCAGCAGCAACACGCCGGATTCTTTGCTGAACACAGCCAAAGCCAACGCGACCGGGTAACCCAGCCAGAGGGACACAG
>DHQM01000098.1:0-7556 GCA_002408105.1 Gammaproteobacteria bacterium UBA5338
GAACCCCCATGCGTCCACAGCGATCGCTGCGGCGGTTGCAGCCTGCAGCACTGGGACCCGCAGGCGCAAATCCGATGGAAGCAGCAAGTGCTGGCGGACCAGCTTGATCACTTTGGCGGCTTGCAGCCGGACACTTGGCTCCCCCCATTGGTTGGGCCCACAGAAGGCTACCGGCAAAAAGCGCGCCTCGGCGTCCGGTGGGTGGCCAAGAAAAACACAACGCTGGTTGGCTTTCGCGAGCGAGGTTCCAGTTTCATCACTGAACTGGAGCGCTGTGCGGTATTGGTCCCAGCCGTGGGTGGGCGGTTGATGGAGCTTAGAGCCTTGATCAATGGGTTGTCGGTTGCCGACCAGGTGCCGCAGATCGAAGTGGCCTGTGGGGACACTGATGTGGCCCTGGTGGTGCGCCACCTGCAACCCTTTTCAGCCGAGGACCTTGCACAGCTGCAGGCGTTCAGTCGGAGGCTCGGCTGGTGGCTGTACCTGCAGCCCGGTGGGCCAGACTCCCTGCACCGGATCCAGACCGGGCTGGAAGGCGAGGCATCCGAGGCGCAGTTGGTCTATCGCTTGCCGGAATTCGACACCGAAATTGTTGCGGGGCCCTTGGACTTCACCCAAGTGAATCCTGAAATCAATCGGGCCATGGTGAGTCAGGCACTGTCCCTGCTGGATGTGCGCCGCGCCGATCGCGTACTCGATTTGTTTTGTGGGCTCGGCAACTTCACCCTCCCGCTCGCGCGCCGCGCGGGTCAGGCCATCGGGGCCGAAGCGGACGCCGTGATGGTGGCGCGGGCCCAGGCCAATGCCGATCGGCAAGGCATCGCGGCGCGGTTTTACACCGCAGACCTTTTCTCTCCCGAATGGGTCCAAGCGGACTGGGTGGGGTCACAGGTCACCGCCGTGCTGCTTGATCCACCGCGCAGTGGCGCCCAGGCCGTGGTCGAGGGCATCGGGGCGCTGCCCGCGCTGGAGCGGCTCGTGTATGTGTCCTGCAACCCGGCCACCTTCGCGCGAGACGCAGGTATACTTGCTGCGCGCGGGTTCAGACTGCGTCAAGCCGGTGTCATGGACATGTTCCCGCACACCCGCCACGTCGAGAGCATGGGGTTGTTTGAACGCGCCGCCGGCTAGCACGATAACCAGACATGGACAGCAGCAGCCTTTGCTGCGGGTGGAAGAACCCATGGTGAAAGCCCATCAGAACCTGGAACCGCTCGCCGATGGCCGTGTGGACGTAGAACGCTGGCTTGCGGTGATCGAGCAGACGGGTGTGTGCGTTGATTCCAACCGGCTGCGAGATGCCTGCGCCTGCCTGCAGGCCGCTGAATCGGAGCGGCCTTCCCTTGAAGCCCTCCAAGGTCAAGCCTACGACAGCGTGCGCTTTGGGCTCGACTTGGCCCAGTTGGTGGCTGATCTTCGCCTGGATGAGGACGCCGTTGTTGCTGCGGTGCTGTACCGCGCGGTGCGGCGTCAGCAGCTGCAGCTTGAAACCGTGCGGGCTCGGTTTGGTGGGGTTGTCGCGCAGTTGATCGAGGGTGTCCAGCGCATGGCGGTGATCAGTTCGGATCGCGCCGCCACCGACCGCGCCCTTTTTGGCAACAGCCAAGACCAGGTCAAGAACGTGCGCGCCCTGTTGGTTGCCTTGGTCGACGACGTGCGTGTTGCTCTGATCAAACTGAGCGAGCGCACCTGCGCCCTGCGTGCAGCCCGCGACCTGCCGCCTGAAAAACAGCGCCGCGTCGCCCAGGAAATATTCGACTACTACTCGCCGCTCGCTCACCGCCTCGGCATCGGCCATTTGAAGTGGGAGCTGGAGGACCTGGCGTTTCGGTACCTGCAGCCGGAAAGCTACAAGCAGATCGCGCGGCTTTTGGACGAGCGCAGGCAAGACCGGGAGAAGTACTTGCAGTCGGTGCGCGAGCAACTCGACGCCGGGCTGCGTGAATCTGGAGTGGAGGGTGAGGTCCAGGGCCGAGTCAAGCACATTTACAGCATTTGGCGCAAAATGCGCAACAAGAACCTCGACTTCTCGCAAATCTACGATGTGCGGGCATTGCGGATACTGGTGCCGACCCTGCGCGATTGCTATACCGCATTGGGGGTCGTCCACAGCCTTTGGACCCATATCCCCCGCGAATTCGACGACTACATCGCCAACCCCAAGGAGAATGGCTACCGTTCCCTGCATACCGCGGTCATTGGGCCGGCCGGGAAAATACTCGAAGTGCAGATTCGCACCAGCGGTATGCACGAAGAAGCCGAGTTTGGTGTCTGCGCCCATTGGGCCTACAAAGACCCGAGCGCGGCCAAGCTTTCGCGGGACTATGAGGCCCGCACCGAATGGCTGAGGCGGGCACTGGAGTGGTACGAGGAGACTGGCGGTGCGGGCAATTTGGGCGACGAACTGCGCAATGCCCACCAACAGGAGCGGCTCTATGTGTTCACCCCGGAAGGACACGTCATGAGCCTGCCGGCGGGGGCAACACCGGTTGATTTTGCCTACCACGTGCACACAGAGGTGGGCCACAGTTGCCGTGGCGCCAAGGTCAATGGGCGCATCGTTTCGCTCAGTACGCCGCTGCGCACCGGCGACCGCGTGGAGATCCTACGAGCGAGCAGCGCGTCGCCAAGCCGTGATTGGCTGAACCCAGATGTGGGGTATCTGCAGACAGCACGGGCTCGGGCCAAGGTGCAACAGTGGTTTCGCGCGCAGGACCGAGAGCAACACATCGGTGCAGGGCGTTTGATCGTCGAACGGGAGCTGCGGCGCCTGTCGGCACAGCACCTGGCCCACGAAACCCTTGCCACCGAGATGCACCTGGCGGGCGCCGATGAACTCTATGCGGCGGTTGGGGCCGGTGCGGTCAAGCCCAGTCAGTTGCTGAACGCCATCCAGCGGATTGAGCATCAGCAGGTTGCCGAATCCCGCCAGATGAGCTTTTTGCCTGGTTCATCGGCGCGACGCCGAGAGGAAGCGGGCGATGTCCGTATACTCGGCGTCGGGAACCTGCTGACCCACCTTTCCAATTGTTGCCAACCCTTGCCGGGGGATTCGGTCGTTGGCTACATCACGCGCGGGCGAGGTGTGTCAGTGCACCGGGCCGATTGCAGCAACCTGATCCAGCTCGAAGACAGCGAGCCAAGGCGCATCGTCGCGGTGGAGTGGGGTGAGCAGCCGGCCGACAACTACCCGGTGGACATCCTCATCGAGGCCATCGATCGAGAGGGCCTGCTCCGCGATGTGTCGACAGTCCTGGCCCGCGAATCCATCAATGTTGTGTCGGTGAACACCCAGTCGCATCGCCAGACCCACACAGCCAATATGAAGCTCACCATTGAGGTGCCGAGTTTCGAGACCCTTGGTCGTGCCCTCGCCGCCATTTCGCAGCTTCCCAACGTGATTGACGCACGGCGGTCTCCGGCTCCCTAGGTCCCGCGGTGGGCCGCCGCAATTTGTGGCTTAGGTCACGGCCACCTGACTTGGCCCTACCTATACTGGCGGTATCGCTTGTGACTGCCAGGTGTCTCCATGACTCAAATCGCTCGACTCAGACACTTCCTGGAACGCCGTCGCGTCCGCCACCGCTTGCTCCCGGTGGCCGAGGTCAATTGCCTCGAAGACGCAGCGGCGGCTGCGGCGATTCCTGCGGGTGCAGTTGCAGTGGCGCAGTTGGCCACCGACGGGAAGCGGGTGGTGATGCTGGTGCACGCGTTGACGGAGCGCCTGGATCCGGAGCGCCTTGAGGGGATTTGGGGGGCGCCGATGCGGCTGTTGACCCCCAGCCAGATCGCGCGGTTTTGCGGGGATTGCTTGCCAGGCACCATTCCTGCGGTGACCGACTGTTTCGGTGTGCCTGCTTTGGTGGACGACCGGCTGATGCATCAGTCGGCCGTGTACCTGGCCAGTGGGACTTTGGACGCGCTGATCGAGGTGGACGGTGAAGACTTCGATCAGCTTCATGCTGACTGTTTTGTTGCCACTTTGGCGGTACCACTCCAGGTGCCCAAGGAAGTCAACGAAGGCAACGGCGGCGAGTTGTATCCTGGTCATCCGGAGATGGCGAAGATCGAGCGGCGCCTTGAGCGTGCGTACCGGTTTCCGGCCATGCCGGACGTTGCGACTCGGATTGTCAATTTGCTGAATGACCCGGACTTCAGAACCAGGGAACTGGCCGATGTCGTGGCGCAAGACCCGGCGATTTCCGCCCAGGTGATGCGGGTCGCCAGTTCCTCCGCGTTTGCCTATCCGGGCCGAATTGATAGCCTGAGAACCGCCATTGTCCGCGTTCTCGGGTACGAGATGGTTGCGCACATTGCATTGGGCATGTCGATCACCCGTTCCTTCCGCATTCCCAAGGAAGGCCCATTGGGGCTGAAGCCCCATTGGTCCCGTGCGGTCTTCACAGCGACATTCAATCAACTGATTTCGCGCCAGCTGCCCAAGGAGTTCGGGGTCATCCCGGGTGTCGCCTACCTGTCGGGTCTGCTGCACCAATTCGGCCTGTTGGTCCTTGGGTTTTTGTTTCTGCCCGAGTTTCGGGTGCTGAACAAGCTGGTTGAATTGCATCCCGACGAACCGCTATGCCACCTGGAGCGACGCATTCTCGGCATGGGGCAGGCCCAGGATGTCATGCGCCTTGGCCACGCGCGCCTTGGTGCCTGGATGCTTGAACGTTGGGGAATGGCTCCGGAGGTCTGTGCGGTTGCTGGTGCCTATGAGGAAGGAGATGTGGAAGCCGACGGCCAGCACTACCTCCACCTCACCCGGCTGTCCATCGCGTTGGCGGACCTTCACGACTCCAGGGAGGTGACCGAAGACTCGATTCCTGCGGCCCTATGCGCCCAGCTCGGCTTGTCTCGTGAGCTGGTGATGGAGTTGTACCGCACCGGTTGCGCGGACCTTGACGCCATGGAGTCATTGAGCACCACGCTTGCGGCCTGAGCGGACCAGGGACCGGCAGCATTTATCAACTCCGATGCATCCAGTAGAATGCTCGGTTTTGAATTGCTGAACGACCAGTCCAGGAGCACCTGCATGCGTGTGATTCTTTTGGGGCCACCGGGCGCCGGGAAAGGGACCCAGGCACAGTACATCTGTGAACACTTCGGGATTCCCCAGATTTCGACGGGCGACATGCTCCGCAGCGCGGTGAAGGCGGGCACCCCACTGGGCCTGCAGGTGAAGGACGTCATGGAGTCGGGGGGGCTGGTCACGGATGAGATCATCATGGCGCTGATCCGCGAGCGCACGGCGCAGCAGGACTGTGCCAACGGCTTCTTGTTCGATGGCTTTCCACGCACCATTCCGCAGGCCAAGGGGCTGGACGCCGAAGGGGTGGTCATTGACCATGTCGTTGAGATTGTCGTGCCGGACGAGGAGATCGTGCGCCGGATGAGCGGGCGCCGGGTCCACGAAGCCTCGGGCCGCGTTTACCATGTGGACTTCAATCCGCCAAAACGCGCGGGGGTCGATGACGAGACCGGCGATCCCCTGACTCAGCGCGAGGACGACCTCGAGAGCACTGTGCGCACGCGCTTGTCGGTGTATCACGAGCAGACAGCGCCGCTGGTGGACTACTACAGGTCCAAGTCAGGCGATTGTGCGCCAGCGTATCATCAGGTCGAAGGCGTTGGCCCCGTCGACGCGGTTCGTTCAGCGGTATTGAAAGCCTTGGGAGGCTGACGTCGAACCCAGCTCCAGCGCCCCTGTGGCACCCGAGGGTAGAGAGCCTGGCGGCGAAGCCCGCGCGGTGTTGCTGGTCAATCTCGGTTCTCCCACTGAACCGAGCCCTGCGGCCGTGCGGCGTTTCCTAAGGCCCTTTCTGTCCGACCAGCGGGTTGTCGAATTGCCGCGTTGGCTGTGGCGCCCACTGCTGTCTGTGGTTGTGCTGCCGCTGCGTGGCAAGCGTGTGGCACACGCCTATGGATCCATCTGGCAAGAGGGCGAGTCTCCGCTGCGCCTCTACCTCAAGCGACTCACAGCGGCGTGCCGGGAACAGTGGACAGCCGGTCCGAATCCTGAGATTGATCGCCCGGGGCGCCTGGCCTTCGCGGTGACCTACGGGGAGCCTGGCATTGCCGCGGCCCTTGACAGCCTGCAAGCCACCGGAGCCCGGACCATTTCGGTTCTGCCACTGTATCCACAGTATTCAGCCACCACCACTGCAGCGGTTTTTGACCAGGTGGCGGCTTGGATCCGTAGCCGCCGAGACCTACCCTCGCTGCACCTGGTGCGTGACTACCACGACCACCCTGCCTACACCGCGGCCTTGGCCCAGCAGGTTAAGTCGCATTGGGCTCAGCATGGCCGACCGGCTGCCTTGGTGTTTTCATACCACGGGATTCCCGAGGCCAATGTGAAGCGCGGTGACCCCTACGCAGAGCAGTGCCGGCGGACGACGGAATTGGTCTGTGCGCAGCTCGATACCGAGGGCATTGAAGTGCTGCAGGTGTTTCAGTCCCGTTTTGGCGCTGCCAAGTGGCTGCAGCCATACGCCGACGAGGTGCTTCAGGCGCTGCCTGCGCGTGGAGTGCGCCGGGTCCAGGTGCTGTCCCCTTCGTTCAGCCTTGATTGCCTTGAAACCAAGGAGGAAATCAACATCGGCTACCGCCAAGATTTTCTTCAGGCGGGGGGGGAAGCCTTTGAGTACATTCCAGCCCTCAACGACACAGCGGCCCATGTGGAAGTTTTGCGGCAGGTCGTCCGGGACCGCGGCTGATCATGCAATCGTCGACTCAAAGGTTGCCATTCGCCGCCAATTGTGCGTTGACGAAGCCATAGAGCGCGAGGTAGTCACTGCGTTCCACGGTCACCAGCTCGATGCCGTAACTGGCCCGCATGTCCGTGCTGATCACGTGGTCGAGCTTGCTCCGCACCGCTCCCGTGAGGCGCAGAAGTTCGCGGTAGCGCCCCACAGGAAGTTCCGCGCTCAACTCAATGTGTTCCCCCGAGGAAAGCTCGTCCGACGGAAGCTCAAGGCGCACTCCTTCAACGCTGATGTCCACCAGCCGACCTTTGAGGGGCTCGATGGCTGGTTCTCCATCGGCAGTGGGGGGGCGAGCGATGCGGGTATCCACACCGCACCGAACCCGAGCCGCACGGCGCACCGCTCCCGACTCGTAGTCCTGCGGGTAACTGAGGTGAAGGTAGGGAAACGGGTGGGTGCACACGTTGAGTACTTCGCTGGTGAACGCGAAGATGTTCTGATTGGCAAAAAAACGCACCACGACCGGCCAGCCCATGCGCACAGGTACTGGCGTACCCTGGTGCTTCGGGGTGGTTGCAAGGATCGAAACCCCCGACATGACTCCCACCAGACGGCAAAAGTGGCGCTCTTCCCCCCGCTTCGGAAACTGCAATTGGACCTGGGCGCCAGGCTCCAGTGCGGTTTCGATGCTGGTCATCGGATCACCAATCTGAGAAATCGAAGTCGTTTGCCCGCTTGCGTTGTCGGCTGCGAACCACTGCCCACGCAGCGAGCAATGCGAGAATCAGCGGCGCGCCCATAAAGAATAGCCGGGGAACAGGGACTTGCTCTGTGGTTGCGGCAGGGGGC
>DHQM01000098.1:7705-9522 GCA_002408105.1 Gammaproteobacteria bacterium UBA5338
GCGGCAGGCGCAGCAGTGGCGCTAGGAATTGCCACTGCGCGGTTCTCGTTGCTCTGGCTTGCGTGGCCTCCGGCGGTGTCTTGCGCACCCGCGCTTTGATGTGCAAGCAGGGCATCCATGCGCTCCTGCAGGTCCACAAGGCGCGTGCGCAGGCGTTCAATTTCCGCTGTCTGGAGTTCAATCCGTGCCCGCAAGTCTTCTCCACCCGTGACTTGGCCGGCGGCGCCAGCGCTGCCTGTGCGAACCGAGGTGTCGGTGAAGCTGCGAGTCCGTTCTGTTTCCGGCGATGGCGTTCTGGGCCCTGGCCCTGTATTGGATTCGACCACCAGCACGCCCCCGGTTTCGAGCTCTGCAGGCGTTTCGCTTGCAGGTGTCGGTGCCATCGCCTGTGCCGACTGCTCAGTGCGACCTGGTGGCCTTCTGTCGGATGAAGCGGGGGGCTCAAGCATGGCGGCATCGGTGGGGATGCTTAGAATCGCACCGGCTTTCAGGCGATTGGGATCCTGGTTGAAAAAGGCACTGGGGTTGCTGCGAAAGACCCAGTCCATGCGTGTGGCTTGTGAAGTCGGCTCCGGGGTTTTGATGCGTGCTGCAACCGTCCAGAGGCTGTCGCCAACCTGAACGCGGTAGCGTTCTCCTGGTTGGGGCGCTGTGCCTCGGCGCTCAGCTTGGTTTTGCTTCTGCGGCGTCTCCCGCACGGGGGGGGCAGAGGCTGTTGCAGCAGGAGCGGGCGACGAGTCGGAGGGCGTACTGACGGCCAGCCGGTATCCGGGGGGGTCAATCAGTAGGCTGGTGGTGCGTTCAATCCCACCGCTTGGCCAGCGCAGTTGCACGATGAACTGGAGAAACGGCTCAGTGACGCGTGTCGCACCGCTCGTGATCCGCAGTTGCAGCGCACCGTCGGATCCTGCCTCAAGGGTCGCCACAAGGTTGCGGTGGATTTCTCCAACCTCGATGTCGGCGTCGCGGTGGGCGGCAAGACTGGCGAATCTGGCTTCCAAGGCAGTGCCCACTCCATCACTTGGATCCAAACGCAGCGGCGCAGTGGCCAGCAGGGGGCTGTTCAAGCTGGAAAGAACGTGAAAGTCCCCAAGGGTAATGGCGCCGACCGGGCCGGCCAGGGTGGCGAGCGTCAGGGCGAGCAAGGAAAAAAGGCTGCGGTGGGGGCGGCAGTTTCCGAAAAGGCATTGAATCATTGGGGTTGGCTGATTGGCTTGGGCTTGCGTGTACAGAGCCCGCACGGGCCGCTTGCTGCTTTGGACCACCCTTGCGGTCCCACGCGGAGGCCATTGTGCGAACGCGCGCCGTCGATGCCCTCTGTTGTGGTTGATTGGAAAGTATATCACCCAGCCAGTAGGCCCGTAGGGCGCAGATGATTGGGTTGTGTGGCCTCACCCAGCGGTGCTTTAATCGAGCGACCCAAACGCTTGGCGACGCATCCATGGGTGAGTTGGTCTCACTGCAGAAACATAAAAAGGCACTCCGCCGGCAGCGTGTGAAGGGTGCGACCCTGTGCGGCCACGGTCACCACCGCTGGGTTCGCTTGGATGCAGAGCCCTTTGACGTACGGACAGGCCGTTTGATCACCCGTTGGCGCTGTTCGCGTTGCGGTGCGGAAAAAAACGCCGCGACCTGATGCCCCAGGCTCGGTCCGAGATGGACGAGGAATAAAACATGGCGACCTCGCGTGCAATACCGGCTGAGCGTCTCGCGCGTCTGGTGGACGTGGTGGGCCCGACGGGGCTGTTGACCGGTGCCGACGCGGTCCGGCTTCGGGGGTTGGGGCGCCCTGGCACCGAGGTGCGCCCTGAAGTGCT
>DHQM01000129.1:0-747 GCA_002408105.1 Gammaproteobacteria bacterium UBA5338
TGGTTGGTCCAGGCGACATTGCATGTTTACTCGGTTGACAAGTTCCCGCCCATGGCCGACTACGTGGTGCCCAGCGGTGTGCGGATTGGCGACGCCTCACGCGTGCGGCTCGGTGCCCACGTGGGCGACGGGACCACGGTGATGCACGAAGGCTTCATCAACTTCAACGCCGGAACCTTGGGCCAAGGCATGATTGAAGGGCGCATTTCCGCCGGTGTCACCGTGGGTGACGGCAGCGACCTGGGCGGCAGCGCCAGCACCATGGGCACCCTGTCTGGCGGCGGCAAGCAGGTCATCCGCGTCGGAGAGCGCTGTCTGCTCGGCGCCAATTCCGGTATTGGGATTCCACTCGGCGACCGCTGCACCATTGAAGCTGGCCTCTACATTACCGCGGGCACCAAAGTCACCCTCATCACCGCCGATGGCAGCTCCCAAGTGGTGCGCGCGCGTGACCTGGCCGGCCAGTCGGACCTGTTGTTCCTGCGCAACTCCCAAACCGGTGCGGTGGAAGCGCGCACCAACCGCAAAGCCGTGGAACTTAACGCGGCTTTGCACCGACACAACTGAGGTCGACTGCACTGGATTCAGTGCTGCTGGTCGGTGCGGGCCACGCTCATCTGGTGGTGCTTCGCAGCCTTTGCGCACGACCACTGCCGGTGCCCGTCACCCTCGTCACCCCAGAGTCGCACGCAGTCTATTCCGGGCTCGTGCCGGGAGCGATCGCGGGAGACCACCCCATGGCCGCTG
>DHQM01000129.1:933-2847 GCA_002408105.1 Gammaproteobacteria bacterium UBA5338
GCGGGCGACCACCCCATGGCCGCTGCGCAGGTCGACCTGACCCGCCTCGCCAAGCGGGCCGGGGTCAAGTTCATACAGGCAAGCGCGACCGGGCTGGATCCCCAGCGGCGCTCGCTGGAGTGCAGCAACGGCGCACGCCTTGAGGCCGCGCTGATCAGCCTCGACCTCGGTGGTATGTGCCGGGCTGTCTCAGGACCAGGGCTCATTCCCATCAAGCCACTCGACCGCTGGGCGCTGGCCTGGCATGCGAATGGCGACGCCTGGCTCGCAAGCGCACAACCCGAGGCGCCTTTCTGCGTGGTGGGCGGAGGCATCGCCGCCGTCGAGTTGGCGATTGCCTGCGCAGAGCGCGCACAGCAGGTACACGGAGCACTCGAAGGGCGGGTGCACCTGATCAGTGGCAGCGAGGCCATTGCCCCTGGAGAGCCCGTGGCCTTGCAGCGACGGCTTTCGAGCGCCCTGGCTCGGGCCGGGGTCCAGCTCAGCATGGGCCAGCACATCCAGCATGTGGACGACCAGGGATTGACCAGTGCCCGCGGGCACCGGTTCGCGTACCGGGCTGGCCTGGTCGCCACCGGCGTGGCTCCGTCGCCCTGGTTGGCGCAAACGGGCATCGCGACCACGGCCGCGGGCTGGGTGGCCCGGGAGGCCAGCCTTGCGTCAAGGTCGCACCCTTGGATCTGGGCAAGCGGAGACATGGCGGAAGGCCCGCAGGGGGCACTGCCAAAAGCCGGCGTTCATGCGGTCCGCCAGGGGGAAGTGTTGGCCCGCAACCTGCGTCGCGCCATCGCGCACAGCCCTCTGGAAACGTTTCGGCCGCAACGGCGCTACCTCAGCCTGATCCGTTCAGGCGCAGGGCAAGCGACGGGGCGCTGGGGCCGATGGTGCGCAGAGGGCGAATGGGTGTCCCGGTGGAAATCGGCATTGGACCACAGTTTCGTCGACAGCCTCGTGGCTTGAATCTTGGCCTCCCACCCTGCATCTATGGGTTGAATTGCGCCTGGCAGGCGCAGGTTGCGCTGGACTGTCATTGATGGGAGGGAATGCAGATGCTGCAAGGGGTGCTGCTCGACATCAGCGGCGTACTCTACGTCGACGACCAACCCGTGCAAGGGTCCATAGAAGCCCTTGAGCGCCTGCGCTCCGCGGGACTGAAAATGCGCCTTGTCACCAACAGTTCCCGCGCCCCCGGCCACGCCATCGTCGAGAAGCTGCGGCACATGGGATTCAATGTGGATGCCGAACACCTGCTCACGGCACCACAGGCCATACACGCCCACCTCAGGGCCCATGCCCTCACGCCCTTGCTGCTGGTTCACCCGGCCCTGCGCGCCGAATTTGCGGACCTGGAAGCACCGGACCCGAATGCCGTGGTGGTTTGCGATGCCGGAGCTGAATTCACCTACGAGCGACTGGACGCGGCGTTTCAATTGCTGAGTCGAGGCGCACCCCTGCTGGCGGTCGGAGACAACCGCTATTTCTGGTCAGCTGGTGCGCTGCACTTGGATGCCGGCCCCTTCGTGCGCGCCCTGGCGTATGCGGCGGAGGTCGAACCGGTTTATCTCGGCAAGCCTGCAGTGGGGTTTTTCGAGCAAGCGTGCGCGGCGATGGGCACCCGGCCGGAACACACCTGGATGGTCGGAGACGACTGGGAAGCGGATGTGGTGGGCGCTCTGAACGCAGGACTGCAGGCCTCGCTCGTCACCACCGGCAAGTACCGCGCCGGCGACGAAACGCGCGCCGGGCGGCGCAAGCTACACCTCGGCCGAGACCTGATCAGCCTCGTGAATCAACGCCTCGGGGAGTAGTCGCAGGTTCTGTATTGGCCAGCGCGGGTACTTCTGGAGAATCGAGTACGGCTGCGATCTCGGCGTCATGCAGTGTCTCCTGCCGCAGCAGACGTTCGGCAAGGGC
>DHQM01000129.1:2962-3515 GCA_002408105.1 Gammaproteobacteria bacterium UBA5338
GTAGCAGACGTTCGGCAAGGGCGTCCAGTTGCACCCGGTGGGCGCGGAGCACTGCAAGGGCCCGTTGCTCGGCCCGGGCCAGGCGGCGGTCGACTTCAATGTCGATCGACCGCAAGGTCGCCTCGCTGAACTCCCTACTCTGCGCAATTTCGCGCCCGAGAAACGGGTGCTCTTCACTGACAGGGCGGCTGACCGGACCCAACGCATCGCTCATGCCCCACTCCGCCACCATGCGCCGCGCAAGTCCGGTGGCGCGGCGCAAGTCGTCCGCGGCACCCGAACTGAGCGTAGAGAACACCAGGCGCTCTGCCGCACGCCCACCCAACAGAATGCTCAATTGGTCGTCCAGATACGCCTCGGTGAAGTTGTACCGATCCTCGCTGCGAAGCTGCTCGGTAACGCCCAGCGCGCGCCCACGGGGAATGATCGACACCCGGCTCAAGGGGTCGGCGTGCTCGGCGAAAAACGCCAGGGTCGCATGGCCCGACTCGTGCCAAGCAACCCGTCGGCGCTCTTCGGGGTCTGTCAACTGCTGGCGCTCACTGCCGAGCAC
>DHQM01000129.1:3778-5286 GCA_002408105.1 Gammaproteobacteria bacterium UBA5338
ATGCCGCTTCGTTGACCAGGTTTTCGATGTCTGCGCCGGAAAAGCCGACCGTCTGGGCCGCAACCCGATCCAGGTCCACATCCGCAGCCAAGGGTGTGCGCTTGGTGTGCACATCTAGGATGGCCCGACGCGCGGCCAGTTGCGGCAAGTCCAGCGTGACCTTGCGATCGAACCGGCCCGGCCTCAGCAACGCCGGATCGAGCACATCCGGACGGTTGGTCGCTGCCAACACCACCACGGGCTCACCGGGTTCGAAACCGTCCATTTCCGAGAGGATCTGGTTCAGGGTTTGTTCACGCTCGTCATTGCCGCCGCCAAGCCCTGTGCCCCGGGCTCGGCCCACAGAATCGATTTCGTCGATGAATACCAGTGCCGGTGCTTCTGCCCGGGCTTGCTTGAACATCTCACGCACACGGGATGCGCCAACGCCCACGAACATTTCGATGAATTCAGAGCCACTGATGCTGAAAAACGGCACCTCCGCTTCGCCCGCCACCGCCTTCGCAAGCAGCGTCTTGCCGGTTCCAGGCGGCCCCATCATCAGGATTCCACGTGGCATCTTGGCGCCCAGCGCATCGAATTTCTCCGGATCGCGCAGGTAATCGATGATTTCGCGTAAATCGTGTTTGGCCGCATCCAGCCCCGCCACGTCCTCAAAGCCGATGTGCAGGCGCTGCTTGTCGTAGCGACGCGCCCGAGACTTGGAAAAATCAAACAGTCCTCCACCTCCCAATCGCTGCTGCATCATTCGGGTGCTGTACACCACCAGCCCCAGGATCAACAGCCAGGGGAGCGCCAACCCCACGACCCGCAGCCACATCGGAGCCTCTGCTGGCCGGGTGCGCACCTCGACCTCGTGCTCCGCCAGCAGTGGCCAGAGACCCGGGTCCTCCCAGGCCGGCAAGGTGACTTTGAACGCCACCGGACCCTGGCCCGCCTTGGTGCCCGTGCGTTCGCCGGTGACCTGATCCCCCGCAAGCATGACCTGCGTGATCTCACCAGCGGCGATGTGGTCCTTGAACGCAGAGTAACTCAGGGTCTCTTGGGCCGGCGCGTCCAACCACTGCAACACCAGGTAGACACCGACAAAGACCAGCGACAGGCGCAGCGCCAGGCGAACGGAATCGCGCCCAGTCGGCTGGGGGTTGGGAGAACCTGGGGTATCGGGCATGGCGCGCACCGGTGAAGCCGCTGTTGGTCCACATTGTACGCGACCCCATTGCCTCGCTGTTGACAAGCCCACACAATGGAGCCCCACCCACCCCATCGAGTCGAGGTCGGCACGGCGCATGGATTCGCGTGTCCGCATCCTGATCACAGGCGGCACCGGCCTGATCGGAAGCAACCTGATCCACGATTGGCTGGCCACCGGACACCGGGTGACCGTACTGAGCCGCTCCGCCTCGTCTGTGCACGGGCAGTTTTCCTCGCGCGTTGCTGCCATTGAGCGCTGGAGCCACCTGCGCGGTGCTGGACCCTTCGACGCCGTGGTCAATCTTGCTGGCGCG
>DHQM01000006.1 GCA_002408105.1 Gammaproteobacteria bacterium UBA5338
CGGCTGGACCCACCGCGACCGGCTTGGCACGGGCGCCAAAGACCTCAATGAAATTGCGGTTGCACGGGTACCCGGGGTCTGTGATCAAAGCCTCTCGGCCCGGTTCAAGCAAGAGGGCGCTGGCCAACAGCAATGCACCCGACGCGCCAGGGGTGATGAAAATCCGCTCTGCCGGAACCTGCACGCCAAAGTCCGCCGCATAGTGGGCGCTGAGCGCTGCGCGCAGGTCTGGCAGCCCGGCGGATGGGCTGTACTTCGTGGCACCGGCCTGCAGCGCGCGGCAACCGGCCTCCACCACGGCCGGCGGCGTATCAAAATCGGGCTCACCCACCTCCATGTGGACAACAGACCGCCCCGCCCGCTCCATCTGCTGGGCGTGTTCGAGTATCTGCATGACCTGAAAAGGCGCGATCGCGCCAACGCGCTGCGCAAAATCAGGCCCTGGCCGTGTTCCACCCATGCCCCATCCCCAATTGCGGACTCGTTTTCCCCGGAGACCGGGGCTGGCGAGGGTACCCAATCAGGTGCGCCACGACCAGATCACGGCCTCATTCAAAAAGTGTGGTCAAACCCCTGGTGATCTGCTAGCTTTGCGCCTCGCCATTGGCCAGCCCCGGGAAGATTCCGGTGCCGTGCCACACAACATCAGCCCCCAGGGCACCTGCCACCTCTGGCATCGCCACGAAGATCCCTGGAGTACCGACCATGCCCACCGAGGCCAGCAAAGCGTTCAAGCCCTACAAGCCCAAGAAAGGCGAGGAGTACATGAGTCCTGGCCAACTCAGCCACTTCCGAGAAATTCTTCTGAAATGGCGCCAAGAACTCATGGCTGAAGTCGACCGCACCGTCCACCACATGCAGGACGACGCGGCGAACTTCCCGGACCCGGCAGACAGGGCCAGTCAAGAGGAAGAATTCAGCCTCGAACTGCGGGCCCGTGATCGTGAGCGAAAGCTGATCAAGAAGATCGAAAAGACCATTGACCGCATCGACGATGACGACTATGGGTACTGCGACACCTGCGGCGTCGAGATCGGCATTCGGCGGCTAGAGGCACGTCCCACGGCAACGCTGTGCATCGATTGCAAGACGCTGGACGAAATCAAAGAGCGCCAGCACCACGGCTAGACCTTGGCGGACGTGCCGGCTCCCTCTACCCGCGCCACCCCCCCACCCCGATACCGCGGCCGGTTTGCGCCCTCTCCGACCGGGCCCTTGCACCTCGGATCCTTGCTGGCCGCGGTGGGCAGCCACCTCGACGCACGCGTCCACCATGGGGAATGGCTGCTGCGCATCGAGAACATCGACCACCGGCGCTGCACCGACGAAGCAGCCGATGCAATCTTCACAGCACTCGAAGCCCACGGCCTCCACTGGGATGGCGCAGTCCGGCATCAGCACCGGCACATTGAGCACTACCGCCAGGCCGCCAATGCCTGGCTTGACGCCGGACGCGCCTACCGGTGCGGCTGTACACGCAAGCGGCTTGCCGCGTCGGGCGCCTTGATTCGCTACGATGGCCACTGCCGCGACCAACCACCACCGGCGGACAAGACTGCCGGGCTGCGGCTCAAAACCCGCGACACCACCACCCATTTCAATGACAGGATTCAAGGCCCTCAGCGGTTTTCGCTCGCATCGCTGTGCGGGGACTTGCTGATCTGGCGCCGCGATCAAATCGTGTCATACCAGCTCGCGGTGGCCTTCGACGACCTGGACCAGGCGATCACCCATGTGGTCCGGGGCGCCGACCTGCTGGACTCTACGCCACGGCAACTGGAGGTCATGGCCCAATTGGACCCATCCGCGCCGGTTCCTCGCTATGCACACCTGCCCGTGGTGTGCAGCCCAACCGGACACAAACTCAGCAAACAAACCGGCGCGAAGCCCCTGGATGTCCGTCAGGCTTCACAAAACCTGCACGCGGCTCTGACGCTGCTCGGGGCGCCGCCACCGGTGGCACTGAAGCCTGCGCCCCCCGGCGAGCTGCTGGAGTGGGCGGTGGCACACTGGCACCTTGGCCAGGTTCCCAAGGGGCCCCGGTTGAGCGGACAGAGTGCCGCGGCCCTAGGGGCCTGACCGGCGGTGTTCGTCCCCCGCTCCATCATGCTGCTCGCGATCGCGGTGGTGCTGTTGTTTCCGGGTGTCCAGGAGTGGGTAGGGGATGGCCAGAGTGCCTGGTATCGACCCTTTCTGGTGTGGGGCAGCGTCATTGCGCTGGCCGGGCTGTTGCAGCTCGTGAAGGAACCCGATGAGCACTAAAGGCCCCGCAGTGGCCACATCGGGCTTCCTAAGGCCTTGCCACTCAGCAGCAAACCATCCGGGCCACCACCTGGACCAGGCACCGAGGGGCTGCGGGTGACCCTGGCGATCGGGTACGCGACGGCAACCTCTGCGGCATTCTTCGCAGCATTCTTCGCGGTGGGCTTTTGGGCATCCCGCGGAGGTTGGCCCACTCGCATGGCCCGCCACCCAGTGACCTACGTATTGTCGCTTGGGGCCTACGCGGGCGTTGGAGCCCTGCTCTCGAGCCTCAGTTTCGCCACCGCCCATGGCTACAACTTTTTGTTTTACTACCTTGGCATCAGTGCTGCGTTTTTGTTGGCCCCAATTTTTCTCCAACCCTACGCCCGCATTGCCCACAGCCACCAACTCAATTCGTTGCCGGACATGCTCGCTTTTCGCTACCAGAGCAGCCTGACTGGAGTTCTGGCGACCCTGGTTCTGGTCACAGCCACCATACCCATCATCGGTCTGCAATTTCGCGGTGTCGCCGAAGTGTTCCGTTGGGGCACTGGAAGTGGCCCCCAAAACGCCTTTGGTGTTGGCCTGTTCGCGTTGCTGATCGGCCTGTTCACCCTGGGCTTTGCAGCCCACCGGGTGTCCACAGAGCGCAAGCACGATGGCATGGTTGCAGCCATCGCAGCATCCAGCGTGGTGAAGCTGCTCGGGTTTGTCGCACTTGGAACCGGTTCAATATATTGGATCTTTGGCGGCTGGACGGGGCTCGACGCCTGGCTGCAAAGCAATCCGGAGGCGCTGATCAGCCTCCACAAGCCACTCGGCGAATCATCCACCCGCGTGCTGCTGCTGGTGTTTTTCGCGTCTGCCGTACTGGCGCCGCACATGTACCAAATGACCTTTACAGAGGCCCGCTCGGACCAGCAGCTCAAATTGGCCAGCTGGGCGCTGCCTCTGTACTTGCTGGCACTGGCGCTGCCCGTGCTGCCCATTGTATGGGCGGCGGCAACCCTGGACCTGTCTCTCCCTGCGTTGCTGTCCGGCAAACTGAACGAGACAGCACCACCTCCAACGCCCCCCCTGATGTGGGTCCTGGTGCTGCTGATCGTGCTGGCCGGCGCCGCTTCGGTGACCATTGCAAGCTGCACATCACTCGCCACCATGGCACTGAACCACCTGTTGCTTCCCTACTACCAACCGCGTGGCAATCGCCCCCTGCACCACTGGATCGCGCGTGCACGCCGGATTGCAATTCTTACCGCCTTGCTGGCCGGATACGCCTGCGCGTCGCTCATGCCCGACTGGAGCACCCTGTCCACACTGGCGCTGGCCAGCAACGTGGCGGCGCTTCAATTGCTTCCGGGGACGCTCGGGGTGCTGTACTGGCCAGGGGCCACACGGCTTGGATTCGTGGTCGGTTTGCTTGCAGGGCTCGCGGTCTGGGGGCTGGGCCTGTTGCTTCCCACCGCCGGCGGCGAGCCGGGGCTTCTCGCACCGGCAGGGGCCTTTTGGAGGGGTGATGAGGGCTGGAGTGTTACCGCGCTCGCCTCGCTGTTCGCCAATGTGTGCGCCTTTGGCCTGGTGTCGATGGCATCGGAACGCTCACCCCAAGAGAAAAGCGCTGCCGAAATCTGTTCGGTCGACAACATCCGCAGACCGCAGCGGCGCGAACTGGCCCAGCCCACCCCCGAGCACTTCATCATCCAGCTCAGCCGTGCGCTGGGAGCGGAGAACGCCCGGATCGAGGTCCAGGACGCCCTGGACGCCCTGCAGTTGTCCATGGAAGAACGCCGTCCCTACGCCCTGCGCCGGCTTCGAGACCGCATCGAAGCGAACCTGTCGGGGCAGATGGGCCCAACCGCGGCACGCGAGATCGTGCAACGTGTATTGCCGTACAAGGAGTCCTCCTTTGCCTACGACAGCGAGGACATCAACTTCATTGAAAATCGCCTGGAAACGGTCCGCTCGGACCTCCGTGGCCTGGCCGCCGAGTTGGACGGGCTGCGCAGGTACCACCGTCAGACCCTGCAGGACCTTCCCATCGGCGTGGTTTCGGTCGGAATCGATGGCGAGGTTTTGATGTGGAACCGGGTCATGGAACAACTCACTGGCATCACGGCCAGCTGGGTGATTGGCTCGCAAATCCGGACCCTCCCAGAACCCTGGGGACCCCTGTTGACGCAGTTTCTGGAAGGCCAGCATGGCCACTTGCACAAGCAGCAGATACATTTTGACCACCGCGATCACTGGCTGACCCTCCATCAGTCGGTGGTGGCCGAAAACCCATCGCACCAAATGGGCCACCGGGTGCTGTTGGTAGAGGACATGACCGAAAACCAACGGCTCGAACGCCAACTGATGCACAGTGAGCGCCTGGCATCGATCGGCCGACTCGCAGCGGGCGTGGCGCATGAGATCGGCAACCCCGTGACCGGCATTGATGGCCTCGCGCAAACCCTGGCCGCCGAGACCCATGAGGCCGAATTGCTCCAACTGGCTGAACAAATCCGCCAGCAGGTAGGGCGCATCAGCCGCATCGTGCAGACTTTGGTGAATTTCGCGCACCAGGGTCGGCCCACGGGCAGCGATGCAGGGCACGTGCTGGTGGATGTGGCCGAGCCCGTCGCGGAGGCCGTGGCTTTGCTGTCCCTGGCTGGAGGGGATCAGGGCGCCGCTTTTGACAACCAGTGCCAACGCGACCTCTACGTGCGGGGCGACAGCCAGCAACTGCAACAGGTGTTCGTCAATCTGTTGGACAATGCCCGGGATGCCTCGCCGGCTGATCAGCCCATCCGCATCGAATCCTGGACCACCGGCACCGATGTTCGAGTGAGCATCATTGACCGTGGAGATGGAATACCCAAATCCTTGCAAGACCGCGTTTTTGACCCGTTTTTCACCACCAAGGAACCCGGCCGTGGCACGGGGCTCGGGCTGGCAGTCGCCTACCACATTGTGCTGGAACACGGGGGTGATCTGGAAGTGACGAGCCCTTGGGGAAGTGGAAGGACAATGGGTACGAAGGTAACAGTTCGCCTGCCAAAGTGGGTAGAATCAGCGCAGTAACCCGCACCGAGCGCGGGCCGTTAACCCGAAGCAGCAGAGGTGGGTTGTGTCGAAATCCAACATTTTGGTGGTCGAGGACGAGGACATCATCCGTTCTACGCTGCGCCGCCTGCTGGAGCGCAATGGCTACAGTGTTGCCGAAGCCGGATCCGTCAACGATGCCGAAAGCCGCCACGACCTCACCGACTTCGACTTGATCGTCAGTGACCTGCGGCTTCCAGGCGCGCCCGGAACCACCCTGATCTCAAAGGCAGAGGGTACCCCGGTCTTGATCATGACGAGCTACGCGAGCGTGCGTTCGGCGGTCGAATCGCTCAAGCACGGCGCAGTCGACTACATCGCCAAGCCTTTCGACCATGGTGAAATGCTCGACACCATCAAGGGCATTCTGGCCACACGGCGCCCCTCGCCAAACGCGACCCCGACCTCCGCAGCCACAGAAATTCCCGCCATGATTGGCCGCGCCCCGGCCATGCGCGACCTCTACAGCCGCATTGCGAAAGTCGCGCGCACCGACACCACGGTACTCATTCAAGGTGAATCGGGTACCGGGAAGGAGCTGGTCGCACGGGCCATTCACGAACTCAGTCCCCGGGCAGACAAACCTTTGATCAGCGTCAACTGCGCCGCGATCCCGGAAACCCTGATCGAGTCCGAGCTGTTTGGCCATGAACGCGGCGCCTTCACCGGCGCACTCGCCAACCGCACAGGTCTGATCGAAGCCGCGGACGGTGGCACCCTGTTCCTCGACGAAATCGGGGAACTGCCGCTGGAGGCCCAGGCCCGGCTGCTTCGGGTGCTGCAGGAAGGCGAGATCCGCAAGGTGGGCGCCATTGAGGCCACCCAAGTAGACGTGCGGCTGATTTCCGCCACCCACCGTGACCTGGCAACGCTGTCGATCCAACAGCAGTTTCGCCACGACCTGTTTTACCGCATCGCAGTGATGCCACTGGAATTGCCGCCCTTGCGAGACCGGGGCGCCGACATCTTGGAACTGGCCGACCATTTCCTGCGGTTGACTTGCAAGCGCTTCGGTCGCGACCTCTTGGAGCTCTCGCCTGACGCCATCCAGGCACTCACCACCCACAGTTGGCCTGGCAACGTGCGCGAGCTCCAAAATGCGATCGAGCGGGCCGTTATCCTGACTGAAGGCGACACCATCGAGCACCGCAGCCTCGGCCTGGACATCGAGTTGGTCGAAGTCACTCGCTTGCGGCCAGCGTTCGTGGGAGAGGCCGATGAATCTGCACCTGCGCCAACCAGGGCCAAGCCCGCTTTCGAGCCTGGCGAAGGGCTGTCGCTGGAGGACTACTTCCAGCAGTTCGTTCTCGAGCACCAGGAGCACATGAGCGAGACCGAACTCGCGAGAAAACTGGGCATCAGCCGCAAGTGCCTCTGGGAACGTCGTCAGCGCTTCGGCATCCCACGCACCAAGCCCGCCAGCAAACGCAGCAGCACTGGTTGATAAGGAAACGGGGCTGCGCTCAGTTGTTACCCTCGAGCGAATTGCCCCCCGAAATCGAGCAGTTCGGTAACATGGCGCCAAGCACTGGCCAAGGTCACAGCCAGATTTTTTTCGTAACCCAATGTTTAGAAAAGAGTTATTTTTTTGGCACAGCTTCTGCATTAGATCAATACACAATAACAACAACAAACAATAATAAGAAAGACAGCCGGGCGAGAATAACTACAATAAGCGCACCCGGCAGGGCGCAGCGACGCCCCGCACGGCGACTGTGATAACCGTGCTTGGCCGGGCGGATAACACCAATAACAACGCCCCGGTCGATCCACACAACAACAAGGTCGCCGGCACAGCCAGCTGAACCCGAAATGACACACCTTGCAGTGGAATGCCGAAGGGCATTCCACTGCAATTCACCCGTCTTGCCGGGATCCTCTTCTCGCTTTCTTAAACTGCAGCCTCGACTTTTGCAGCTCGGATCAGTGGGTCAAACCGTGCTATGATCCGGCCCATTCCCTCTATCTTCTTTTGTCGAACCTCTGCGTTGCAGCCCTACCGCACCCCCCGCGACCAACACTCCATCTCTCGGCGGGACATCAGCCAACCCGCATTGCGCGTGCTCTATCGGTTGCACGAACACGGCTACCGCGCCTGTTTGGTCGGCGGATGCGTGCGCGACCTGCTGTTGGGGCATGCACCCAAAGACTTTGATGTCGTCACCGACGCCACTCCAGAGGAAATCACGACGCTGTTCCGGGGTTCGCGCATCATTGGTCGCAGGTTTCAGATCGTGCATGTGCGCATGGGCCGAGAAATCACTGAGGTCTCGACCTTTCGAGCCGCCGCAGAGTCCGACGATGTCGACGCGAACCGCACCGCAGAAGGGATGATTTTGCGGGACAACGTGTTCGGGCCGCAGGAAGAAGACGCACTGCGGCGCGACTTCACCATCAATGCGCTGTACTACGACATCGCAGATTTCGCCCTGGTCGACTACGTCGGAGGAATGGCAGACTTGGAGGCCAGGGTGATCCGGCTGATCGGAGAGCCCGCACAGCGCTATCGCGAAGATCCAGTGCGCCTGCTACGTGCTGCCCGCTTCGTGGCCAAGCTGGGGTTTCACCTCGCACCAGAAACCGCGGCCCCCATTGAAGACCTGAAAACCCTACTCCGTGATGTGCCACCTGCGCGGCTGTTCGACGAAGTGGTCAAACTTTTCATGACCGGTCACGGAGCGGCTTCTTTTCAGGCATTGCGCAATTTGGGCCTGCTCCCCTACCTGCTTCCCGGGCTCAACACTGAGTTGGAGTGCGGCAATGGCTTTGCCCAGCGCCTGGTAGAGGCAGCACTGCGCAATACCGATGAGCGGCTCGCGAACCAGCAGCCTGTGACCCCAGGCTTTCTCTTCGCTGCCCTGCTTTGGCCTTCGGTCGAGCGGCACCGCGCCGCCCTGCTTGCAACCGGAGAATCTCCGCTCCCCGCGCTCCAAGTGGCAGCGCAACGCGCCATTGCCACGCAACTGGAGGCAACGGCGCTTCCCAAACGGTTCTCATTTATGATGCGCGAAATCTGGGAGCTCCAACTGCGCCTGCCCAGGCGCACCCCACGCAATGTGGCCCAGATGGCCGCGTCAAAGCGGTTTCGAGCCGGTTACGACTTCGTCCTTCTCCGTGAGCAAGCCGGAGAGGACCTTGGTGGCCTCGGCGCCTGGTGGACCCAGTACCAGGACGCCGATGCCAGCGGGCAGCAAAAGCTGATCGAAGCGCTCCCGCGTGGACCCAAGCGGAAAAAAAAGCGCACCCGCGCCGCCGCTTCCCGATGAGCGTGCAGGCTTTCGTGGGCGCCGGCAGCAACCTAGACGACCCCGAGCACCAAATCAAAACGGCCCTGAACGCCCTGGACCAGTTGCCTCACACGCGGCTGGTCGCACAGTCCCATTGGTACCGAAGCGCACCCTGGGGCGGCATCGACCAGCCCGAATTCGTCAATGTGGTGGCCGAAATCGAGACTGCATTGGACGCCGAGCAGCTGTTGGAAGAGCTGCTTGCCATCGAACGGCGGCATGGCCGCATGCGCCGGGTCCGCTGGGGCCCAAGAACCCTCGATTTGGACCTGCTCCTGTTTGGTGATGCACAAATCCGCACCCCAAGGCTCAAAGTGCCCCATCCGCGCCTGCACGAACGCAATTTCGTTCTGGTGCCCTTGGCAGATCTGGTTGTCGACCTTACACTCCCGGATGGCAAGCGACTGAGCACGTTGGTTGCGAACTGCGCACCCCACCGCTTGATTCGCATCGCCGAGCCCCCGCCGTGACGCCGCCACCCCCAGCCACGGCCGACGCGGCAATGCCCCGACACATCGCCATTGAGGGTCCCATCGGTGTGGGCAAAACCACGCTGGCGCGGCGCCTTGCCAGCACCTTCGACTGCGACCTACTGCTCGAGGCACCTGAGCAAAACCCTTTTTTGCCAAGGTTCTACCGCAACCCACGGGCAGTGGCGCTGCAAACCCAGCTGTTCTTTTTGTTCCAGCGGGTGGAGCAGCTTCGCGCTGTCCACCAGAGCGACCTGTTCCAACCCGCGCGGGTGGCCGACTTTCTGTTTGCAAAGGACCGCTTGTTCGCAGAGCTCAACCTGGACCCCGATGAGCTCGCCCTCTACCTGCAGGTTCATGCCCACCTTGAGCCTGAGCTACCCAGGCCTGACTTCGTGATCTACCTGCAAGCCCCGACCGAGGTGTTGTTAAAACGCATTCAGATGCGGGGCATTGCCCACGAACGTGCTATAAACGCCGACTACCTGAACCGCTTGAACGAAACCTACGCACGCTACTTTCTGTATTTCGAAGACGCCCCGCTGCTGATCGTGAATGCCGCCACCATTGATTTCGCCAACCGCGACCAAGACCTGCAGGCCCTGGTGGAATTGATTCGCGAGCGCCCTCGTGGGCGCCACTACTTCAACCCCAGCCCCCAACTGCTCTGAGGTCCGGACATGCCACCCGTCACCTTGACCACATTGCGAAAAATGAAAGACTCACGGGAACGCTTTGCTTGTCTAACCGCCTACGATGCGACCTTCGCACACTTGCTGAGCGCCGCTGGCATCGAAGTGTTGTTGGTCGGAGACTCCCTTGGCATGGTGATTCAAGGTGCCCGCTCGACCGTGCCCGTGACGCTGGAGGACATCCTATACCACACAAGGTGCGTTGCTGCGGGGAACCAGAACGCACTGGTTATGGCCGATCTCCCCTACATGACCTACGCGTTCCCTGAGCAAGCGGTCAATGCCGCAGCCCAGGTCATGCAGGCGGGGGCCAACGTGGTGAAACTCGAAGCCGCCGACAACCTCCCGGAAATCATTCGTGTGCTCAGCGCCCGCTCCATACCAACCTGCGCACACATTGGCTTGGCACCCCAAGCGGTCGACAAGCTCGGTGGGTACCGGGTTCAAGGACGGGGAACCCACGCCGCCGAGTCACTGATCGAGACCGCGGTGGAGCTTGAACGCGCCGGTGCCGACCTGTTGCTGACCGAGTGCATCCCGGCGTCGCTGGCCCGCATCATCACCCAGCAACTGACCATCCCGGTAATCGGGATTGGGGCTGGCTCGGATACCGACGGCCAGATCCTGGTGATGCACGACATGCTCGGCGCGACCACAGGACATGTTCCAAAGTTCGTTCGCAACTTTCTGGCTGACGCAGGCTCAATCGACGAAGCTGCGCGAGGCTACCGCGACGCCGTGCGGGCCGGCAGCTTTCCGGCACCTGAACACTGTTTCGACTGAACCCTGGGGGGGGCATGACCCAGAACGACCAGGGCCCGCCGCGCTCCATCGCAGTTGCCCACACAATCGCCGAGGCACGGGCAGCCCTTGCGGAATCTGTGGCGGCCGGGCGCAGCATCGGCCTGGTACCCACCATGGGCAACCTCCACCCCGGCCATCTCACATTGGTGCAGCGCGCCCTGGAAGACTGCGACCAAGTCGTCGTGAGCCTGTTCGTGAACCCCACACAGTTCGGCCCGAAGGAGGACTTTGCCCGCTATCCACGCACCCTGGAGCAGGACCTCAAGCACCTCATGGACGCCGGCGCCCACCTCGCGTTCGTCCCATCGGTCGACACCATGTACCCGCTCGGTACCGCCAATACCATCCGGGTCGGAACCCCGGCGGCGGCCGACATCCTGTGTGGGGCGGCGCGCCCAGGGCACT
>DHQM01000053.1:0-469 GCA_002408105.1 Gammaproteobacteria bacterium UBA5338
GGGAGTAATGGCTTTGCTCCTATTCATATAAAATGTTTTATCCGAAATGTATGGAGACTGTGATTTGGTGATGTAATTTTCTACTTCTTCTACTACACTACTATTTTTCTTGTAATCACTGCTACCGCCTCTATAGATAAAGACATGCAGTACGGGATTGACTTCGATTACAGTCAGCACCGACAGAAGACAAACTCCCTCAATAATTACCGGCAATGGTGAATTCCGAATAGCTTCCTTCAAATCATCAATTTTCAATGCTGCTACGTATTGATTTTGACCCTTGGTTAGATAGTCATCCACATGGATTATCGGAATTTCGTAGATATTGGATAGTTCGTTTGAAAAAGTGGTCTTTGCCGCCCCTAATTCACCATCAATTGCAATAACTCCATTTGGGACGTTTCGCATGATTTCTTGAGTTGCCTTAAGAGCCACATTTACCTCAAACGGTTGAGCTAAGGGGCAT
>DHQM01000053.1:643-1024 GCA_002408105.1 Gammaproteobacteria bacterium UBA5338
GCCGCGCGACTAGCGCGGTCCCGTGCGAAGCACGTACTTGAGCGATTTGTTATGCGAAAACACTAAGCCAGGCCTCCAAGGACATTTCTAGCAATTAAACCAATAATGTATGCTGACAGAAAAAGCACAACGACAAATATAAGCATTGCAACAAGAATATTTCCTTCGGATGAGCTTTTTTTATCTATGTATAGTTTTGCAGCCATATAACCGATAGCACCATCCATGATAAAACCAATAAATGATTGGTGCATTAACAGAGCAAAAAATATTAGTATTGGTATCGAGATAAGGGCACCAAACGTCCACTCTTGCTTCTCTTCTTTTTCTTCCATATCTACACTCATATCGTATACGCCTAACGTGCTGCATAAGGGGCGC
>DHQM01000053.1:1218-8253 GCA_002408105.1 Gammaproteobacteria bacterium UBA5338
AATCACCCTCAAAACATAACGTGCTGCATAAGGGGCGCCGCGGTAGCGGCGTCCCAGCGAACGGGGGTGAGCGATCTTGATGCTGTTGTTAGGCATACTCACACCTTGTAAACAAAGAATTTAACAGGCCTTTTGTTGCCAGCTATATGCAACTTCAAATATATGCGCTTCCCTGCCATAGCCTTATAACCCCAATCAAAATAATCAGCCCCACTGAAGTTCAGTATATGAGTGGAGTGTCCTTGAACGCTTACATCATGAGCAAACTCACCAGGCTCTTCGGTTCTATATGGAACCCATCTAAAATATTTGCGCTCACAAAAAAGGAGCTCCCAATAGGTGATAATAAACGGCTTGTCTGAAATATTACGGATAATAATGTCGTTACCTTCCTCAGGAAGGCCAATAAAATTATAACTAACTTCGATGCGCCTTCTCGATGACCATATTTCCCATATCTTGACCAATGCCAATATGGTCGATAGGACAGCGCCCCATAATGCTAATAAATCTGGGTTTACCATTTTTATGCCTAACAGTTAACTATAAAGAACGGGATCATAACCAACTAGACTGAATCCACATAGCGGCATAGTTTCTTCTTTGTTTTGGAAAGCCAAAGTTACATCAGGGGAGTATGCGCGACTCCATCGGTACCCGCGGGTGGTATCGGTCCCTCCAAGCCTTATTGGCCAGTGCCGCAGGCCTGCGCCCTGCACTTACTGAGTGTCTAAGCTACTCGGCACTCTCCTCGGGCGCCCCCACGCAAAGGTACTTGACCTCCATGTATTCATCGAGGCCGTACTTTGAACCTTCCCGGCCAAGCCCCGAAGCTTTCACACCCCCGAATGGGGCAGCGGCATCGGAGATCAAGCCCGTATTGATTCCCACCATGCCGGTTTCCATCGCGGCGGCGACGCGGCGAACGCGGTCAATGCTCTGGCTGTACAGGTACCCGGCCAGGCCGAACTGGGTGTCGTTCGCAAGGGCAATTGCTTCGTCCTCAGTTTCAAAGCGGAGTATTCCGGCAACCGGGCCAAAGGTCTCTTCCTTCCAAAGGCGCATGTCCGGCGTGATGCCAGAAAGCACAGTGGGTGAGGCCCAATTGCCGCCGCTCGGGTGCGGTTCTCCGCCACGCACCACAGTCGCCCCACGTTCGCGTGCGTCCTGGATGTGGGCCATTACCTTGTCCACTGCAGC
This sequence comes from Gammaproteobacteria bacterium UBA5338, assembly GCA_002408105.1. Lineage (GTDB taxonomy): Bacteria > Pseudomonadota > Gammaproteobacteria > Pseudomonadales > UBA5862 > UBA5862. Next base: position 2,419 of record DHQM01000053.1, read on the forward strand.
AGAGTTGATCAGGGGGCTTAAGTCCACGTCTGGCTCCAGGCCATTGCCGAGCTTCAACGCGCCCACTGCGGAGCTGAGTCGAGCCACGAAGGCGTCGTGCACGCGGTCCTGCACCAGAAACCGATTGACACAGACGCAGGTCTGGCCGCTGTTGCGAAACTTTGCGGCCACGGCTCCGGCGACGGCGGAGTCGAGGTCAGCATCGTCAAACACGATGAAGGGGGCGTTGCCACCAAGTTCCAGGGAGATCTTTTGAATGTGTTCGGCGGCCTGCACCATCAGCGCCCGGCCTGTCGCTGTGGAACCTGTGAAGCTGAGCTTGCGCACCTTGGGGTTGGCCGTCAGCTCAGCGCCAATCTCATCCGCCTTGCCGGTGACCACATTGAAAACCCCTGGGGGCACCCCCGCGCGCTCGGCCAGTTCGGCAAGGGCCAAGGCCGAATGCGGTGTGGCCGAAGCGGGTTTGGCGACCAGCGTGCAACCGGCAGCGAGGGCTGCGCCTGCCTTGCGGGTGATCATGGACGAAGGGAAATTCCAGGGCGTGATGGCCGCGGCCACACCACAGGGCTGCTTGATGACAAAGATGTGTTCGCCAGGGTGGGCTGCGGGGATGGTGTCGCCGTAGGCGCGCCGCGCTTCCTCGGCAAACCAGCGCAAGAATGAAGCCGCGTAGGCGATTTCGCCTTTAGACTCGGCCAGTGGCTTGCCTTGCTCCAGCGTCATCAGACGACCCAGGTCGTCCTGGTGCTCCAGAAGCAGACGGTACCAGGCGTAGAGCACGTCGGCGCGCTCGAGGGCGGTCCGGCGGCGCCACTGCTCGAAGGCGGAATGGGCTGCGTCGATTGCACGGCGCGTTTCTTGCGCGCCCATCGCTGGAACCGTGCCCAAGTGCTCGCCGGTGGCGGGGTTGTGCACAGCCAGGGTGGCGCTCCCATCCGCCTGAACCCAGGCGCCGTTGATGTAGGCGGCTGTCTTGAACAGTGTGGGGTCATTGAGTTTCGCGGTCAGCATGACGGACTCCTGCAGGTTGAATTCCGGCGCCCGGCCCACCTGTCAATCGGCGGCCGGAGTGGTGCAGCGCATGATCCCGAGAACCCACAGGCGGTGCCGGCCATCAACCCTCCGCGTGGGCAGCAGACAGGAGAGCGCAAGACCCCAGTTTCGGCCGTAGGGATTCGGTGAAGTTCCCGGGCATGCATGTACGCAGGGGCTCGCTCCGGGGCAAGCTCTGCCAAAGGACGCAAGCAAACCACGGCGGCCCAGTGGGGCGACCTTTCAGGCGTGGCGCTCCAGCCGTCAACCCCGCCTCACCCGCCGCCAGTGTGCCGCGCGGGCGGCACCCAAACATTGTGGCGCCAACATCGATCCCCTAGAATGCGCCCCCTTCACCGCTGACCTACCGCTGCGCTGACTCACCCAAGCCAGTCACGCGCGCTCTGGTTGTTTGGACGCTCAACCCGCCTCAGCACGCTGCAGCCACCAGCGCGGGCAAGCCACAGCAGCCGTTGCCCGGCCCAGCAGGCCGTTTTTCTCGTCCTGACTGCGCGCCGCACAACATGGAACCTCCAGCAGCATGAACTCAATTCGACAGGAATGGCTCGCCAACATTCGCAGTGACCTGCTGGCAGGGCTGGTCGTCGCCCTGGCGCTGATCCCCGAAGCGATCGCGTTTTCGATCATCGCCGGTGTGGACCCCAAGGTGGGGCTCTACGCCTCGTTCTGTATCGCCACCGTCATCGCCTTTGCCGGAGGGCGCCCGGGCATGATCTCTGCCGCCACCGGCGCCATGGCGCTGGTGATGGTCACACTGGTCAAGGAGCACGGGTTGCAATACCTGCTTGCTGCCACCGTACTCACCGGCGTGCTGCAGATGCTGGCGGGCTGGCTGAGGCTTGGTTCGCTCATGCGCTTCGTCTCCCGCTCGGTGATCACCGGATTCGTGAATGCCTTGGCGATTCTGATTTTTATGGCCCAGCTTCCCGAACTCACCAACGTCACCTGGGTGGTCTACGCCATGGTCGCCGCGGGCCTTGGCATCATCTACCTGTTCCCGTTGCTCACCCGCGCTGTTCCCTCGCCGCTGGTGGCGATTTTGGTGTTGACCGGCATTTCCGTTGTGCTGGGGCTGGACATCCGCACCGTCGGCGACATGGGTGAGTTGCCCGATAGCCTGCCGCTGTTTTTGCTGCCGGACGTGCCGTTGAACCTTCAAACCCTGTCCATCATCCTGCCGGTATCTGCCACCCTGGCGGTGGTGGGGCTGCTGGAATCGATGATGACCGCCTCGATTGTTGACGACCTCACCGACACCGGCAGCAACAAGAACCGCGAGTGCGTTGGTCAGGGCGTGGCCAATATCGCAACGGGGTTTCTTGGTGGAATGGCCGGCTGCGCGATGATTGGCCAGTCAGTGATCAACGTGAAATCGGGCGGGCGCGGGCGCCTCTCGACGCTGGCCGCGGGGCTGTTCCTGCTGGTGCTGGTGGTGTTTGTCGGCGACTGGGTGGCGCTGATCCCGATGGCGGCGTTGGTGTCGGTGATGATCATGGTCTCCATCGGCACCTTCAATTGGGATTCGATTCGTAATCTGCGCGAACACCCGAAAAGCTCCAGTGTGGTCATGTTGGCCACGGTGGCGGTGACAGTCTCCACCCATGACCTGGCCCAGGGGGTGTTGACCGGGGTGCTGCTGTCCGGGTTTTTCTTCGCCCACAAGGTGGGGCAGGTGCTGCATGTCGCTTCGATGGCCGAGGACGAAGGGCGCACCCGTGCCTACCGGATCACCGGACAGGTCTTTTTTGCCTCCGCAGAAGCCTTTATCCGTGCGTTCGATTTTCGCGAAGTGATCGAAAAAGTCCGCATCGATGTGAGTCGTGCCCACTTCTGGGACATCACCGCCATCAGCGCCCTGGACAAGGTGGTGGTGAAGTTCCGCCGCGAAGGCGCGGCGGTGGAGGTCATCGGCCTGAATGAGGCCAGTGCCACCATGGTGGATCGCTTTGGCGTCCACGACAAACCGGATGCGGTCGAACGGCTGATGGGCCACTAGCCAGCATGGGAGCCGTGACCATGAACAGCGAAAACCGCGTGCTGGCCTGTGTGGACCAGTCAAAATTTGCCGACCATGTGGCCGACTACGCCGCCTGGGCGGCACAGCGCCTGGACGCGCCGATGGAACTGCTCCACGTGATCAACCGCCACCCGGAGCTCAGTGACAGCGATGACCTCAGCGGCGCCATCGGCTTCAATGCTCAGGAAAAACTGCTGAGCCAGCTCTCCGAAGAGGATGAAGCGCGCAGTCGGGAGGCCCGCGAACAGGGCCGAATCTTCCTGAACCGGCTGCGGGAGCGCGCCCTGGCGGCGGGCGCCCCCTGGGTGGATGTCCGCCAGCGTCACGGTGAACTGGCGGAAACGCTGGTGGAATTGGAACCGAGCGTGCGGCTGATTGTTCTCGGCCGGCGTGGCCGCTCCGCTGAGGCGACCCAGCGCGACCTCGGTCGCAACGTCGAGCACGTGGTGCGCTCGCTGCGCTGCCCGATTCTCGCAGTCACTGAGCCGTTTCGGCCACCGCGCAACATCATGGTCGCCTTTGATGGCGGCATGAGCACGCGGCGCGGCATCGAACGGGTCGCCACCAGCCCCCTGTTTCGTGGCATGCCGGTCCATATATTGATGTCGGGCAAGAGAAAGTCCGACGCTGCAAAACAGCTGCAGTGGGCCGAGCAGCGGCTCGCGTCCGCCGGGTTTTCACCCACTGTGGAACTGCTGCCCGGTGACGCGGAACGCATCATTGCCCAGTCAATTTTGGACCGGGCGATCGACATTCTGGTGATGGGCGCCTACAACCATTCGCCGCTGCGCAGCGCGCTGTTTGGCAGCAAAACCTCCGATTTGCTGCGCTCATCACGCATCCCCACCCTGTTGCTTCGCTAACCAACGCCCGCGCCCACATCCGCTGATGTGGCGATGTACGACGCGTGCGATGAATATCCAATCCCCGCGTCTGATTATCGCATCGATTACTCGCTTGGCTGATCCCAGTCGGGGGTGTTTGAAATCCGTTCGGCGAAAAAGTCCACGAATGCGCGCACTTTCGGTGAGAGATGCCGGCGTTGTGGGTACACGAGGAAAATGGAAAGCTCCAGCGTCTGGTAATTGACCAGGAGTGGTCGCAAGCGCCCCGCTTGAATGTCTTGGCCCACGGCGAAGGTGGGCGTACGCGTGATGCCCACCCCGCCGAGTAGCGCTTCGCGCAATGCGAGGCTGTTGTTCGTCTGCACCGAACCCGACACCGGCACGGAAACCGGGGTGCCATCCGGTGCCCGGAAATGCCAGTTGCGGGCGGCTTCCTGATGGCGATAGGTGATGACGTTGTGGTGCTGCAGTTCGTCCGGCGTGGTCGGTGTGCCGTGCCGCTCAAGATACGCCGGCGCAGCCACCACGGCATGACGACAGGGCCCCAGCCGTCGCGCCACCAATGAGGAATCCGGGAGTTCGGAGATCCGAACCGAAAGATCGAACCCTTCCTCGATCACGTCCACCTTGCGATCGTCGAGGTTCATGTCAATCGAAACTTCGGGGTATTGACGAAGGAAATCCGGCAGTGCGGGCGCCACGTGCAAGATACCGAAGGACATCGGCGTATTGAGCCTAAGCGTTCCTCTCGGCTCACCCTGCAGCCGGGAAATCTCGGCTTCCGCCTCCTCAATTTCGTGTAGCGCTCGGCGACTCCGCTCATAAAAGGCTCTGCCCACCTCGGTGAGGCTCAGGCGTCGCGTTGTGCGATTCAGAAGCCGCGCGCCTAAGCGGTCTTCGAGTCGGGTGACATATTTGCTGACCACCGATTTCGATAGCGAGAGCGCTTCCGCCGCGGCGGTGAAACTTCCGCTATCGACCACTTGGGTGAATACCGCGATGTCGGTCAGTGAGTTCATCGTTCCCGCCATTAGTGAATATTCGTGAACAATCTTATTCCGTTGAACCCGATTATTAAATCGCCAATGCTGAGTATCTTGTGTGGAACGACAGAAAACCCGGTGCTGACTGGGTTTTTCAGCGGAAAAACCAAGCCTGAACAGAAGCGTAAGGAGTTTGATTCATGCGAATCACGGTATTCGGAGCGGCCGGGAACGTCGGACGCCGGGTTGTCAGCGAAGCACTGTCACGTGGGCACGAAGTCACTGCGGTCGTTCGTGACCCGGCCCGCTTCGATGAGTTGCCCGCCGGTGCCATTGCCCATGTCGGGGATGCGGCCAACATCGATGACGTGGTCCGGCTCAGCCACGGCAAAGATGCGGTGGTCAACGCCACGCGGTCGGCAACGAGCAATCGTGACGAAGTCGCCGCTACGACCGGCACGCTCATGGACGGACTGGCCCGCACCGGTGTGCGGTTATTGATCGTGGGTGGCGCTGCGAGTCTGTCGGTGCCGGGTACTACCGGACGGACGGTGCTCGATGATCCGAGATTCCTTTCCCCGGCCACTCGCTCAATCGGTGAGGCCAGCTTGGCTCAGTTGCAGGTTTGTCTCGCGGAAACCCGCGTGGACTGGGTCTATTTGAGTCCACCGGCACGCCTGTTTCCCGGCCTGCGTACTGGGAACTATCGCTTGGGTACCGACGAACTTCTGCTTGATAGCGCAGGTCACTCGGAGATTTCCATTGAGGATCTGGCGGTGGTGCTCCTGGACGAAGCCGAGTCGCCCAAGCATCACCAAACCCGATTCACCACCGCTTATTGACCATGGCACCAACCCCGGGAGACCGACAATGAAACACGCACTTTCGCAACTGATCGTCACGGGCGCTTCGCTGGCGGTATTGGCGCTGCCGGCAA
>DHQM01000164.1 GCA_002408105.1 Gammaproteobacteria bacterium UBA5338
GGCAGGCGCCGAGGTCGTTTCTACCTGGGGTTCAGGTGGCCGGTTGGCCGGCGCGGGTGCCGTGGGCGCCACTGCCGGCCCACTGGGCGCGTCTTCGGTGAGGGCCCGGCGGGTGGCATCGCGCCCCACGGCTGCCTCGCCTGTGAGGCGGAAGACCCATTGGCCGATGGTATCGAGCAGCGGCGTGCGCAGTTTGCTCAGGTGGGTGTCATGGCCTGCGAAGCGCTCCTTGAGGTAGCGGGTGAGCTCGGCGGCGTCGTGGCTGACCCGCCGCTGCAGCAGCGCCAAGGCGAGGCAAACGAGCAGCACCAGCGCCAGGGCTTCAACCATGCGCATCAGCCACCAATCGGGCGCGGAAATGCGCCAGCGCTCCATGGCAGACAGGGCCCCTGGAGTGAACTGCACGGTCCAGTAGGGGTTGTCAGACTGAACGCTCAAGGCGGGGTCAGCGCTGTGTTGGTCGCCCTGGCGCATCACCGTGATGGGGGGGACCCCTGGAATGCGCTGGATCAGGCTTGTCGCGCCATCGGAAACGCCGTGAGCGACGAGTGCTTGTAGGACCAGTCGTGCATCGAAAGCGGCCAGCAGGGTGCCGATGCGGGTGCCTTCGGCTGACCCATCGACAGGCACGACCATGTACAGCAACTGGCGTTGGCCGTGGCGGTGCACCTCTGGCGGGACGGCGTCACCCCGTTCGGCCCGCACGACCATTTCCAGGTTGGCGAAACCGATGGGTGCATCCGGGTGCAGGTCTTCACCGGCTGAGCCGAGCGGAATCGGGGTGACGCGAATGGCATCGGGCACCAGGTCGGTGAGGCTGGATTCCAGCTGGGCCAGGGTCCCGGGGTCCCGGTTGCGCATGGCGGCCTGCACTTCCGGTAAGGTGCCCATGTGCGCCAGTGATTGGCGCAGCGCACTGACCCGCTGGTCAATCACTTCCGCCTGGCGGTCGGCAGCCTGTTGGCTCAGGGCGACCCCAACGACTTGGGCTTGAGGCTCCAGGGTTTGATTCCAGTACCACCAGCCCGCTGCGCCGAGGATGAGGATTTGCAGCGCAGCCAGTGTGGCCGCCAGGGGCAGGATGCCGAGGCGGGTCGATCCTGAGGTCTCCGGTTTGGCTTTCATGGGTGCGTTGACGGTTCCATGCGTGGTTGCAACAGTGACCGCAGGCGTGCGCAGCGCCCTAAGCGGACAACGGAGTCAGTGGCTGCCGGTGTGCCCAAACCCACCGGTGCCTCGGGCGCTGGGTGCAAATTCGGCCACCAGGTCCCATTCGGCTTGTACCACCGGGACGATCACCAGTTGGGCAATGCGCTCAGCCGGTGCAATGGTGAAAGGGTCCTGCCCGCGGTTCCAGCATGAGATGAGCAGTTCGCCCTGGTAGTCGGAGTCGATCAGACCCACCAGGTTGCCGAGCACGATGCCGTGTTTGCTGCCAAGGCCGGATCGTGGCAGCACGAGTGCTGCCAGGCCTGGGTCATCCAGATGCACGGCGATTCCGGTCGAAATCATTTCCACCTGGCCCGGCGCCAGCAGCAGGGGTGTGTCCAACAGCGCGCGCAAGTCCACGCCGGCCGACCCCGGGGTGCCATGGGTCGGGAGTGGAATCTCTGTGCCGACACGCGGATCCAAGATCTTCAAGCGCACCCGCTGCGGCGCAGTTTCACTTGGCACGTTGTTGTTCCAGGTACAGGGTCGTGAGTTGTTCCATGACGAGGCGGGCCAGGGTGGTTTTGGTGGTCAGCGGCAGTTTTTCATGCCCTTCAGCATGCACCAGGGTGATTTCGTTTTGGTCGCTGTTGAAGCCGATGTGGCCTTGAGAGACATCGTTTACGCAGATTAAATCGAGCTTTTTGTCGACGATTTTTTTTCGAGCGTGGTCCAACAGGTGTTCGGTTTCGGCCGCGAAACCCACCATGAACGGGGCCGGGTCGAGCCGGGCGATCGTGGCGATGATGTCGGGGTTGCGCACCAAATCCATTTGCAGTTGCTCGGCGGACTTTTTGATTTTCTGCGGTGATTTCCAGGCTGGCCGGTAGTCCGCCACCGCCGCAGTGCCGACAAAAATGTCGCAATCGGTGCTGGACTCCAGAGCGGCTGCGAGCATGTCCTCTGCAGTGACCACGTCAACGCGGGTGACGCCGGGGGGGGTCTCCAGGTGCACTGGGCCGGTGATCAGAATGACCTCGGCGCCTGCTTCCCAGGCGGCTGCCGCCATGGCGAACCCCATTTTCCCTGAACTGTGGTTGCTTAGAAAGCGAACCGGGTCCAGCGGTTCTCGGGTGGGTCCTGCGGTGACGACCACCTTGCGCCCGGCAAGGGCCTGGCTGCTGAAGCCGTCTACGGTTTCGCTGATCAAGGCCGGGACCTCGAGCATGCGGCCGAGGCCGTTGTCGCCGCAGGCTTGTTCGCCGCTGCCAGGCCCAAGCACGCGCACGCCGCGCGCCACCAGCAAACGGATGTTGTCCTGGGTGGCGTCGCTGCGCCACATGCCTTGGTTCATTGCTGGAGCCACGGCAATGGGGGCGGGCGTTGCCAGGCACAGCGTGGTCAGCAGGTCATCGCCACGCCCTTGCGCCAACCGGGCCAGAAAATCCGCTGACGCTGGCGCCACCAGAACGAGGTCCGCCCATCGGGCCAGTTCGATGTGTCCCATCGCCGCCTCGGCAGCGGGGTCAAGAAGGCTGGTGTGTACCGGCAGCCCCGAGAGGGCCTGCAGGGTCAAGGGGGTGATGAATTCCTGTGCGGCGTCGGTCATCACAACACGAACCTTGGCGCCTTCTTTGCGCAGGCTGCGGACCAACTCGGCGCCCTTGTAGGCAGCGATTCCGCCCGTGATGCCGAGCAGGATCTGCTTGCCGCGCAATCGATTCATCGGGCGGGTTTCCGTGTCTGGTAAAAGCTGAGGATCGACTGGTGTTCCATGGGTGAATGATAGTCGAAGGCTGCTGTGCGCTGTACCTTGGGCCTGTGCGGCCGCACAATGGTACCGCCATGGTTGGCTGCAAGGAGGCGGCATGGCGATCAAGGACTGGCCGAAACTGGAACGGCCGAGAGAAAAACTGCTGGCGCGCGGCGCTCAGGCACTTTCCGACTCGGAGCTGCTGGCGATTTTCCTGCGCACTGGACTGCCTGGCCGCAGTGCGGTGGACCTGGCCAGAGAGTTGCTCGCCGAGTATGGCGGATTGCGGGCGCTGTTGGCCGCCGATGAACGCACGTTTTGCCGGGGGCCCGGCCTCGGCGCTGCCAAGTACGCGCAGTTGCAGGCGTGCCTTGAAATGGCGCGGCGCCACCTGGGTGAGCAACTGCAACGGGGTGACGTGCTCGCAAACCCAGACGCCACCTGTGCGTACTTGAGTGCTCACCTGCGTCACCGCAACCAGGAAGTGTTTGCAGTGTTGTTTCTGAACAACCGCCACCAGGTGCTGGCGTTCGAAGAATTGTTTTTCGGGACCATTGATGGCGCAGCGGTGCACCCGCGGGAGCTGGTTCGCAGGTCGCTGCACCACAACGCCGCGGCGGTGATCGCGGCCCACAACCATCCTTCGGGCGTCGCCGAACCCAGCCGTGCCGACCGTGACATCACTGCACGGCTCAAGGCCGCCCTGGCGTTGGTTGATGTGCGCCTGCTGGACCACCTGGTGATTGGCGAGGGCGCCCCGTACTCTTTCGCTTCCCATGGACTGTTGTAGCGCTGAATGGTCCGCAACCGCATGTTTGGCATTGAGAAACCGAGCCGTCTCTGGTATAAAGCTGCGCCTTTCGGTTCAAGGGCGACGCCCTGCTGATTGCGGCTGTGGGGGCGCGGTGAGGTGCAGCGCGTCCCTTATAAAGCAGATCGGGTGCGCGGGGCGAGCCCGTACGGAATGGGGTCGCGGGCCCTCAACGTCAGGTACGCGCTGAGGCGCAGAGGTGAACAAGCATGTCTAAAGTCTGTCAAGTGACCGGCAAGCGGCCGGTTACGGGAAACAACGTTTCCCACGCCAACAACAAAACCAAGCGGCGTTTCATGCCCAATCTTCAGTACCACAGGTTTTGGGTGGAGTCGGAGAAGCGCTTCGTGCGGCTGCGTATCTCCACCAAGGGGATGCGAGTCATCGACAAACGCGGCATCGACACGGTGCTGGCGGATTTGCGTGCTCGGGGCGAAAAGGTCTAGTTCGTATTCACCGAAGGATTGCGAAGATAGGGGCACATCATGCGAGACAAGATTCGATTGGTATCGAGCGCTGGAACCGGTCATTTTTATACGACCAGCAAAAACAAGCGCACCATGCCGGAAAAGATGGAGATCAAAAAGTTCGACCCAGTGGCGCGCAAGCACGTCCTGTATAAGGAAGCCAAGATCAAGTAGTGGCCGTGGCTGGCGCTCGGCGCCAAAAAGCCCCGCTTCGGCGGGGTTTTTTGTGTCTGTTCCTTTGGGATGCTCGGTGTGCTTGCCCGAATGCCTTGACGGGGCCGAGACATCCTCTGCATGCTTTGCGCTGCGCGCGAGCGCCACAATGATATTTGTTCACAGCTGCGAGCGCTTTTGACCCACCGCCCCACACCCCGAACTTGCGCGCCGCATTGCCACCGACCACAGTTGTCGTGGATTGTCGGCGTTCTGCTGCTGGCCGCGGCGGTGGTTGTTCCCCACGCCCAAGCGGGACCTTGGATCGCGCCAGGCAACCCGCAGCTGCGCCATCACCTCCAACTCCTGGCCGACCACGGATACCTTAAGATTCCCCTCACCACCTGGCCCCTTGCCTGGGGCGACGTGATGGGTGCCATGCGCCGCCCCGGACCTGATGCAACGCCGGCCGTGCATGCTGCGTTTCGAGCGGTCACCCGGTCGGCGCGCGCTGCCAAGCGTGGTGGGCTGGATCGCAAACTAAAGCTGCAAGCGGCGTCGACCGCACCTTTGTACCGTGACTTTGGCCAAGGCGCCCGTGAGCAGTTTGAATCCCAGGCGGAGCTTGAAGTGACTGGCAACCGCTGGGCGGCGCGCCTTTCGGTGACCGCGGTGGCGGACCCATCCGACGATGAGGCGGTGCGGCTGGATGGTTCCTATATTGGCGCAGCGTTGGGGAACTGGATGGTCGTGGCCGGCGCGATGGACCGCTGGTGGGGGCCGGCGTGGGAAGGGGGTGCCATACTGGGCCACAATGCGCGGCCCGTGCCTGCCGTGGTTATCCAGCGCAACCGGTCGGAGGCGTTCGAGCTGCCGGTGCTGCGCTGGTTCGGGCCATGGACCATGACACTCTTCAATGGCTGGCTTGAAGAGGACCGGGACTACTCGCGGGTGATGCTCTTTGGCATGCGAGTCGCTTTCAAGCCTACCCAGTACCTTGAAGTGGGGCTTTCGCGCACCGCGCAATGGGGTGGCGAGGGTCGGCCCGACGGCCTGGACACCGCGGTCGACATGTTGCTCGGGCGCGACAATTTTGGTGATGGGGACATCACCATCACCAACCAGCCGGGCAACCAGCTTGCCGGCGGAGACGTTCGGCTGGCCTCCCCATGGCCCGCGGTGCCCGCAGCCATCTATGCTGAGGTCATTGGTGAGGACGAGGCGGGCTCCTTGCCATCGCGCTACTTGTTTACTTCCGGCATCGAGACCTGGGGGGCGTGGAGTGAGCAGGTGCCGTTTCGGTTCGTACTTGAATACAACAAGACGCGCGCCAGCGGCCACTACGACTATGCCTACAACCACCATGTGTACACGGATGGGTACCGCCACTATGGACGGTCCATGGGCCATGGCGCCGACAACGATGCAGAGCTGATTTCGGCCCACCTGAACCTGTTTGGGGCTTGGGGCTCCCGCACCGGTTTGCGCCTGGTGGCAGGGGAGTTGAACGAAAACGGGGTCGGCCAGCACGGATTTCTGAATGGCGCCGCGGACTTGCGAATGATCGAGCTGCAACAGTCCTGGACGCTGCGCGGCGCAGAGTTGGCCGTGCAGCTGGGCTGGACCGAGTTGACCGGAGCCGAGGTGCGGTCTGATTTCGAGGATGGCTTGCGGGTCGCGACCCGCTGGAGCCGGTTTTGGTAACGCGGTCCCCTGGCCGCTGGATTCACAGAGTTGAGGAGCCTGAGCGCTTGCGTCCTTTCCCGTTTCGGCCTTGGTTGGGCTTGCTAGAACCCATGCATGGGCTGGCCAGAGTGCGCCTGATGCGCCGGCGTTCGATGGTGTTGGGCGTGGTGGGCCTGGTGTTCGCCGCTTCCACCTGGGCGGTAGACCCGAGGTTGGAGCTGTTCCAGGGGTTGAGCGATGCGCAGCGTGCTGCCTTGCTCGAGGAATTTGGCGGCAACGGCAGTGGCGCCAATCGGCCACTGAGCTTCCCGGATGTGGTGCAGCGCGATTCCGAAGCTGACGCAGACCTGCAAGAAGTGGAGGACGTCGACGCGCCACCGCGATTCGCGCCGGGCGACAGCCTGCTGCTCTCGGTCTCGGAAACTCGCCCGGCCGACGCTGACCCTGAAGTGGTTGCCGACCGCGGCAGGGTTCCAGCACAGGGTCCCGCGCGCCTGCTGCTCGGGGAGCAGGTGTTGGAGCTTTCCGATTCCGGCACATTGGAGCTTCCGGGCTTTGAACCTGTGGTGCTGGCGGGGCTCACCGAGGCCCAGGCGGCGCGGCGCCTGCGGGCTGAGCCTGGGCTCGCCGGGCTTTACATTGGCATCGAAATACTGCCGGTCGCGCCCACCGGGGCGGAGGCGCTGGAGCCGTTTGGCTACGGCCTCTTCGCTGGCGCACCGACCACCTTCGCACCGGCCACGGACATCCCGGTACCGGTCGACTATGTGATCGGGCCCGGTGACACCATCCTGTTGCAACTGTACGGCAACGAGAACCGCCTCGACGAGTTGGTGGTGGGGAGAGACGGGCAAATCATGGTGCCCGACATTGGCCCCAAAACCGTCGCGGGCTTGAGCTTTGCCGCGTTGAGAGAGGAGCTTTCCCGCTGGATCGGGGAGCAAATGATCGGGGTGCAAACTTCGGTGACCTTGGGCGAACTGCGCTCGATTCGGGTGTTTGTGGTGGGCGACGCGGCCAACCCGGGCCCGTATACGGTGAGCAGCCTTTCCACCCTGACCCACGCCCTGTTTGTGGCCGGGGGGGTCGCCAAGAACGGTTCGCTGCGGTCGATTGAACTGCGCCGGCAGGGGGCGCTGGTCAC
>DHQM01000235.1:0-153 GCA_002408105.1 Gammaproteobacteria bacterium UBA5338
TGGTGCCGTAGGTGATGTCGGCCTGGTATGCAGCGCGCTTGTCAGCCACCTCCTGACGGGGAAGCACGACCCCGACGCTCAGGCCCAGAAACCGGTAGACCGGCCCCATCCATTCCGCGTCCCGCCGCGCGAGATAATCGTTCACGGTCACCA
>DHQM01000235.1:444-870 GCA_002408105.1 Gammaproteobacteria bacterium UBA5338
ACACCACGTCCAGTGAGCGCATTCAGGTAGGCCGGCAACGTGGCGACCAAGGTCTTTCCTTCACCTGTGCGCATTTCGGCGATGGCTCCCTGGTGCAGTGCGATGCCGCCCATGAGTTGCACGTCGAAATGACGCAACCCAAGCGTCCGCTTGGCAGCCTCCCGCACCAGAGAAAATGCTTCGGGCAGCAGCGAATCGAGCGCTGCGCCCTGCTCGAATCGCGCCTTGAGCTCAGCGGTCTTGGCCGGAAATTCAGCCTCGGAAAGGGCTTCGCGGTCTGCCTCCAGGGCATTGACTTCAGCAACCAGCGAAGCCATGCGCTTCAGTTGACGCTCGTTCTTGGTGCCCAAGAAGCGCTTGGCGATGGACGCTAACATGCAGAAAAATCCGGTTCAGGCAAAGGTGCCATTGTAGCGCCTTACCGGT
>DHQM01000235.1:1198-2525 GCA_002408105.1 Gammaproteobacteria bacterium UBA5338
TGTGGTCCAGTGGACCTCCCACTGCTGCCCATGGTGGCCAGTGCCTGCCCCTTGGCCACCACATCACCGGCCTGCACCAGGTTTTCCTCGTTGTGTGCGTATCTGGTGGTGTAGCCACTGCCGTGGTTGACCTCAACCAGGTTGCCGTAGCCAGAACGCTCGCCGGACCAGGTCACGACACCCGCCGCAACGGCAACCACCCGGTCACCTTCTCTGCCAGCGAAGTCAACACCATTGTGCCACGCCTTGCGGCCGTGGAAGGGGTCGGTGCGGTACCCGAATGCAGAGGACATCCAGCCCCGCTCGACCGGCCGGCCGGCCAGGTACACGTCGCCGCGCATGTCACGCCCGGCAATGAGGGCTTCGAGCACGTTCAGCTGGAGCGCGCGGTCGTTGAACCGTGCGGTAAGCGCGTCCAGCTGCATGGCAAGTGCGGGACCTGCAACCGGCTCTGCCGTTTGATCCTCGGGCCCCCCGACGGCTGGCGCCTGGTCGAAGTCAAACTCGCCGTCATCAAGGTCCGCCACCTGAGTCAGGTGCTCCCCGAGCGCGTCCAGGCGGATCGCGCGCGCCTGCAACTCAGCCAGGCGCCGTGTCAATCCAAGCAGATGCGCGTCCGCCTCTGCACGCAGTTTTTCAAGCGAGCGCTGCTCCGCGGCGACATCCGCTGCCCATTCGGACCGCAGTTGGAGGTCTCGGCGATCCAAATCGGCGACGGCTAAGCGGTACCCAGCCCAGCCGGCCAACGCCGCCAGCGCCGCGAGGAATGCGACCAGTCCAAGCACCAGCGGTGCGCCGAGGTGTACACTGTGGCGGTGTCCACCACTGGCGCGGAGAATCAATAGGTCCAAGTTGGGTCTCCTGACAGATCCACAGCGGGGCCAAACGGCCACCCGGGCGGCATGATAGCCCGGCAATCCGTACAGCGCGCTATCGATAAGCATAACCTGTGCCGAAGAACTCTGTCGAAAAAACCGTGAAACCAGTCACACCAGCGGTGCGGCCGAGGCGAGCCGGAAGACCACTCAGGCGTTTCCAGCCGGCACCCCACAGCCCGCTGTTCGAGCTCTACGAACGCGCGGGAGCCTGGGAACGAAAGAGCCGTGCCCTGCAGGAGTCGCTGCGCCTGATTCTGCCCACGCCGGTCGGGTTTGGCGGTCTGCAGGGCGGCGTACTGACACTGCATTGCCAGTCGTCCGCCGATCTGACGCGGGCGCGGTTCATGAACAGCCAACTGCTGGGTGCGCTGCAACAGGAGCCGGGGTGGCGGCAGGTGCGTCAGATTCGGTGGCGCATCCGGCCACCCGAACCACCGGCAAGAAAACTG
>DHQM01000235.1:2814-2970 GCA_002408105.1 Gammaproteobacteria bacterium UBA5338
GCGGTCCCTGAGCACAGAATCCTGCGCGTTACTGGCTTCACTGGCGGACGCCAGCCCCAAACAGCCTCGCTTAGCGGTGGCTCTGCGCAGGCTCTCGTCAGCGACGGCGGGGCAGGTCAAGCCGTAAGCAAGGGGCGGGCGTAGGAGATTGGCGAG
>DHQM01000217.1:0-195 GCA_002408105.1 Gammaproteobacteria bacterium UBA5338
CGGGGCAACGGAGGCTGGTAGCTGCACCAGTCGGTGTGGTGTGCGTTGGAGCAGGCTGCAGCGTAATCCAGTAGATTGGCGCTCAGGTCACGGCGCCCACTGCGTCCGCGAATTTTGTCGTATTCGGCGCGGATATTTTGCTCGAACTGGCTGCGGTGGGTTGTGCTCAGCAAGTTGGAAACCACGCTGACGCTG
>DHQM01000217.1:454-640 GCA_002408105.1 Gammaproteobacteria bacterium UBA5338
GTTGGAAACCACGCTGACGCTGCGCGATGCATCCGGCACATACACGGTCAGGTTGCGGTCATACTGGGGCTCAATTTTCACCGCCGTGTGGGCCTTGGATGTCGTGGCTCCGCCGATCAACAGCGGCTGCGTGCAGCCGGTGCGCTGCATTTCCTTGGCGACGTGCACCATTTCATCCAGAGACGG
>DHQM01000217.1:970-1115 GCA_002408105.1 Gammaproteobacteria bacterium UBA5338
GTGATCAACCCGCTGAGGCCAATCACATCCACTTCGGCCTCACGCGCGGTGGTGAGGATTTTTTCACAGGGCACCATCACACCGAGGTCGATCACCTCGTAATTGTTGCACTGCAACACCACGCCAACGATGTTCTTACCGATGT
>DHQM01000217.1:1343-21732 GCA_002408105.1 Gammaproteobacteria bacterium UBA5338
TGTTCTTACCGATGTCGTGCACGTCGCCCTTTACCGTGGCGAGCAATATCCGCCCCTTGGCACGGCTGCCGGCCTCCTTGCGGGCTTCGATGAACGGAACCAGGTGGGCCACTGCCTGTTTCATGACCCGGGCACTCTTCACGACCTGCGGCAAAAACATCTTGCCGGCACCAAAGAGGTCGCCCACCACATTCATACCATCCATGAGGGGGCCTTCGATGACCTCAATGGGATGGTCGCACAGCTGGCGTGCCGCCTCGGAATCCTCGACAATATAGGTGTTGATGCCTTTGACCAGCGCATGCGTGATGCGCTCCTTCACCGGCAACTCACGCCACTCCAGGTTTTCCGCCTCGCGCTTGCTGCCGTCACCGGCATGGTCGGGGGCAATTTCAAGCAACCGTTCGGTGGCATCGTCGCGGCGGTTCAACACCACGTCCTCGACCCGCTCGCGCAGTTTTGCCGGGATTTCTTCGTAAATCGCCAACTGACCCGCGTTGACGATGCCCATCTTCAGTCCCTTGCCAATGGCGTGGAACAGGAACACGGCGTGGATGGCTTCGCGGACCGGGTTGTTGCCCCGAAACGAAAACGACACATTGGAGATGCCGCCTGAGGTCAGCGCATGGGGCAGGTTGTCGCGTGCGTAGGCGCAAGCCTCGATGAAATCGACCGCGTAGTTGTTGTGCTCATCGATGCCGGTCGCGATAGCGAACACGTTGGGGTCGAAGATGATGTCTTCAGGGGGGAACCCGACCGTGTTCACCAGCAGGTCGTAGCAGCGTTTCATGATGGCTTGCTTGCGTTCGAGCGTATCCGCCTGGCCGGCTTCATCGAACGCCATGACCACCACTGCGGCGCCGTAGCGCCGACACAACTTGGCTTGCTTAATGAAGGCAGGCTCGCCTTCCTTGAGGCTGATCGAGTTGACGATGCCTTTGCCCTGAATGCACTGCAATCCGGCTTCTAAGATCTCCCACTTGGAGGAGTCGATCATGATCGGTACGCGGGAGATGTCCGGCTCGGAGGCCACCAGGTTGAGGAAGTGCACCATGGCGGCCCGTGAATCGAGCATGCCCTCGTCCATGTTGATGTCGATGACCTGGGCACCGGCCTCGACCTGCTGGCGGGCCACTTCCAGGGCGGTGTCGTAGTCCTCCTCGCGAATCAGCCGGGCAAAGCGTGCCGAGCCGGTCACGTTGGTGCGCTCGCCGACGTTCAAAAACAGGCTGTTTTCGTCGATCACCAGCGGCTCGAGCCCGCTCAGGCGGCAAGCGGGTGGCACCCTTGGAATCGGTCGCGGGGCATGGCGTGCTGCGGCCTCAGCAAGCGCAGCAATGTGGGCTGGTGTGGTGCCGCAACACCCCCCAACGATGTTCAAAAAGCCACTCGCCATGAACTCTTCCACGACCTCGGCCATTTGTTCAGGGGTTTCGTCGTACTCGCCGAACTCGTTCGGTAGCCCTGCGTTCGGGTGGGCGGAAACCAGCGTATCGGCCACCCCGGAAAGCTCCTCAATGTGCGGGCGCATCTCGGCGGCCCCCAAAGCGCAGTTGAGGCCGATTGCAAGGGGAGCCGCGTGGCGCACTGAGTGCCAGAACGCGGTCGGGGTCTGGCCGGACAGGGTGCGGCCACTGGCGTCGGTGATGGTGCCCGAGATCACCACAGGCAGCTCGAATCCGCAGTCTTCGAAACACTGGTGTACCGCAAAAATGGCGGCCTTGCAGTTGAGTGTATCGAACACGGTTTCGATCAGAATGATATCGACGCCGCCTTCAATCAATGCAGCGGTGGCTTCGCGGTAGTCCTGTGCCAAACGTTCAAACGTGACTGCACGATACCCAGGGTTATTGACGTCCGGTGACAGCGATGCGGTTTGGTTGGTTGGCCCCAGGATTCCGGCAACGAACCGTGGTCGTGTCGGGTCTTGCGCGGTCACCATGTCTGCAACGGTGCGGGCGAGGCGGGCGCCTTCAAGGTTGAGGTCAGGAACTGCGTCTTCAAGGCAGTAGTCGGCCTGGGCAATTCGGGTCGAACTGAAGGTGTTGGTTTCGATGATGTCCGCGCCGGCATCGAGGTAGGCTCTGTGGATCGCAGCGATGATGTCTGGGCGGGTCAGGCTGAGTAGGTCGTTGTTGCCTTTCAGGCTTTGGCTGAGGCCAGCAAACCGAGTGCCGCGAAAATCGTCCTCTTCAAGCGCATGCCCTTGAATCATGGTGCCCATGGCGCCATCAAGAACCAGTATGCGCTTCTTGAGGGCTTGTCTTAGGGCTGCCAGGCGGTCTTTTCGGGTCTGCATCGGAAGCTTAAGTCCTTATACGATCTACGGTTTTTGCTGTTTGCAAAAGTTGATATTGTACCAGCCCGGGCCCAGCGAGCGCGGGATACGGGCCGTGTTGACCACCGCCCCCATTCACCCAACCACCGGGTACAGCCAAGTATGACAGGCCTCACCATCACTGAATCCGCACAGGGGTACATCGCTGAGCTGCTGTCCAAGCAGGACGAGGACAGCATGCACATCCGTGTGTTTGTGGCAGATCCCGGTACACCCCGGGCGGAGAGTTGCGTCGCCTATTGCCGCGCTGAGGATGCAGAGCCCGATGACCTGGTCATTGCCTGCGAGGGCTTCAACGCCTATGTCGAGGCACGCAGCCTGCCTTTTCTGGACGAAGCGCTTATTGACTACGCGAAAGACCGCTTTGGAGGCCAGCTGACCATCAAGGCGCCCAACGCCAAGATCGGCAAGGTTGACGACTCCAGCCCGTTGGAGGACCGCATCAACTACGTGCTGTACACCGAGATCAACCCCGGTCTTGCCGCCCACGGGGGGGAGGTGAGCCTGGTGGAAATCATCGAAGGCGAAGGCATCGCCGTGTTGCAGTTCGGCGGGGGCTGCCAGGGCTGCGGGATGGTGGATGCAACCCTCAAGCACGGTGTCGAGCGCACCCTGGTTGAGCAGGTGCCTGAAATCAGGGCGGTCCGCGATGTGACCGACCACAGCATGCGCGAGAATGCTTACTACACCTAGCCGGTGGCGGTAAGGCGCTGGGTCCGGTGACGTTATGACGCCGCTTCGATGCGGGTGCGCACTATGGCGGTCTCGCGGTGCAGCGTTTGTAGGCAGTTTTCCAATTCGCGCCATTCGGCTTTAAAGCGTTCCAGTCGGCTGTGCGCGTCCAGCGCGCCGCTGCGCAAGGCCGCATCCGAAGACCCGGTTCGAATTCGATCGATCGTCTGCTCGGTGTTTTCAAACTGCCGCTTGAGTTGTGCCAAGGCCAAATCGGCCTTTTCCGATGTTTGTTCCAGGCGCACCAGTTGTTTGGCGGCATTTTGTGGCAGGGCGTCATCCAGCAACACCCGCTGTTGTTCCATGATTTCATCCTGTAGGTCCAGGATGTTGTCCTTGACGGACTGCAGGTCCAGCATCGCCTGCTCGATCTCGTCGATGTGCGCCGTCTCAACCTCGTCTTCGTGAGCTTCCGCGGGTTCCGCCGCCGCGGAGGATGGCCCTTCGGGGTCTGTTTCCGGTTCCGTTGGCACCTCCGCTGGTGCCAGCGATTCCGCGCGGGACGCGGTTGCCACCTCATCAAAGAGTTTGCCGAGGTGTTGATGGGTGAGCTCCCAGTTCGCGGAGACTTGATCGAGCTCATTGATGCTTGCCTGCTCGGCGCGGAGGAATTTCCACCGCAGCAGCGCGGAACGCACCTCTCCGTCGATTGACTTGAAGTCCGCGGTGGTGGGCCGCGCATCCAAGGTTTCCATGTGCGATTCGGTGTCCTGGATGGCCTCGTTCAGGTAGTCTCGGTAGAGCTTTGTCGGTCGCATGGTCGCTGCACCGGTTGGGCCCCGCAACCTGTCCAATGTCTGAAAGTAGCGCTTACGGAGCTGCCTGCTGTAGAGCGACAGCCCCGCGACTGCCAGGGTTAGCACTGCGAACAGCTCAATCAGGTATAAGGCGTGCAGGCGACTGATCTCAATCATAATTAAACCCGGGTCCAAGGGCGGCCGGATTCGTTGCGTACAGTATTTTCGAAGCGCTTGGTACACAGGACGCCGCCGCAGCCTTCGAAGTATGGTGCAGAATCAATGGTTTTGCAGATGATGCGGTGTATCGGTACGCCGTTTACCGTCACTTGTAGGTACAGTTAATGGCCGCCCTGGAAACGCTTTTCACCCGCTATTCTCATCCCAAGTTGACCGACCCCGCCCCTGGAGCGAATGAACTCCGTGATTTGTTCCGCGCGGCGATGCGCGCGCCCGATCATGCCCTCCTTCGCCCGTGGAGATTCCTGACCGTGCGCGGAGAGGCCAGAGCACGGTTGGGCCTGCTCATGGAGGCTGCCGCCCGCGAAGAAGAGGCTGATTTGACTGATGCGCGCGCGCAAAAACTGCGGAACGCGCCCCTGCGCGCGCCCCTGCTCGTTGTTGCGTATGCTCGGGTCCAGGAACACCCAAAGGTGCCCGAGGTGGAACAGTTGCTGGCCACGGGCGCGGCTGTGGAGAACTTTTTGGTTGCAGCCCATGCACTCGGCTACGGAGCCATGTGGCGGACCGGTGCCATCGCATACAACCGCACACTGCATCGGCTGCTTGGACTGGAGCCCTGCGATCGGATCGTTGCTTTTGTCTATGTGGGCACGCCCGTGAACGACATGGCCGCACAAAAGGCCACGTTGGACGCCGCCCCTGAGCAGCATGTCCGGGAATGGGGCTGAGATTGCGCCCCACTGACCGCTGAGGTACAGTGGCCGCCCGCTACCGGTGGCGCCACCAGTGGGTCCGCGCCAAGCTTCCCGGAGAGGTGTCCGAGTGGTTGAAGGAGCACGCCTGGAAAGCGTGTATACGGTCACCCCGTATCGAGGGTTCGAATCCCTCCCTCTCCGCCAAGTCTTTCTCAACTGGTCCCGGTACTGAGGAGGTCGGCGTTCGCTCTGAGCCCTGGCCGCAAGTCGATCCCTCAGGCGTTTGGAATTGCAGGCCCCTTCTCAAGCTTTACTTCTCGGTGGGCTCCTCCCCGCCGACCCAGCGCTGCATGAGCGCGCAGGTCACCAAGTCGCCGGTGACATTGACGGCGGTGCGGCTCATGTCGAGGATGCGGTCGACGCCCATGATCAATGCAATCCCGGCCGGCGGGATGCCGACGGTCCCAAGCACCATGGACAAAATCACAATGCCGACGCCGGGGGTGGCAGGCGACCCAATTGACGCGCCGACGGCCATGGCAACAATCAGGGCCATGCTGCCCCAGCTCAAATCCACTCCATAGACTTGCGCCAGAAAGACCGCTGCAACGCTTTGGTACAGGGCGGTACCGTTCATGTTGATGGTGGCGCCCAAGGGGATGACAAACTGGGAGATGGACGGGCTCACCTGGAGCTGGGTTTCAGCGGTTTTAATCGACAGCGGCATCACGGTTGCGGAGCTGGATGTAGAGAACGCGAGCAGCAGCACGTCCTTGGTGTCGCGGATGAACCGCAACGGCGGCTTGCCCGCCAGTATCCGTAGCATGAGCAGGTAAACCAGCAGCATGGTCAACAGGCCAAGCAGCACGGTTGCTACGTAGATGGCCATGCCCAATAAGGCCTCGAGGCCGATTTTGGTGGTCAGTTGGGCCATCAGACCAAAAACCGCAAATGGCGCAAGGCGCATGGCCCAGCGGACCACTGTCATGCAGATTTCCTGCAGAGAGCCAAGCAAGTCGAGCATCGGCTTGGCCTGGTGCGGCGCCATGGACACCAGTGCGATGCCGAAAATCACCGAGAAGATAACAATCTGCAGCATTTGCCCCTGCACCATGGCGTCCAGCGGGTTGCCCGGTAGCAGTCCGACCACCGCGTCCGGCAACTCGATCAGGCTCGGTGCCGTGGCCGCTGGCGTGGTGGTGGTTGATGCTGGGCCTTGCACGGGGCGCAGTCCCGTCATGGAGTCCCCAGGGCGGATCACCCCGGCAATGAGCAGGCCGATGCATGCGGCAAGTGCAGTGGTCGCGGCAAAAAACAAGGTGACGCGCAGGCCGAGCTTTTTGAGTTGTTCGATGTTTTCGCTGGCCGCGAGGCCTCGGATGACCGAGGCGATCACCAGCGGGATGACGATCATCTGAACGGTGGCCAAAAACAGCCGACCTGGGAATGCAAGCCAGTTGCCGACAGTCACACCCACAGAAGGGCTGACCAGCCCCACCGAGGGTCCAAGCAGCACCCCGACCGCCAGGCCAAGGGCCATCCCCACCAGCACTTTGGCCCACAGTCGCCCCTGTACCATCCCCGACAAGTAGTCGCTGAGGTGTGCAAGCGAGCGTGGGTTCAGGTAATCGAGCGCGCGAAGTGGTGGTGTTGTCATCGGTTCGATGCTGTGGTTTTGCGAAGCCCAAGACTTGTGAGCCGGCTCAGTGGTCCCCGATCCATCATTGCTCAGAGTCAATTCTTTGGGGTTGATGCAGGTCAGCCCATTTGCCGTTGGTGGCCAAGAACTTCGTCCAGCGAGGCCAGCATACAGTCGATTTCCCCGTGGCTGACAACCAGCGAAGGCATGAACCGCAGGCAATTGGGCCTCGGGGCATTGAGCAGGAGCCCGCGCTCAAACGCTGATTCGACCAGCTTGCGAGCGTCGAATGCAGTGGTGTCCAGAGCCAGCAACAGCCCTGCTCCACGGACCCCTCCCAGCTGGTGTCGGGCTGCAAGAGACTCGATTCCTGTGCGCAAATAACGGCCACGCTCGCGGGTGCTCGCCAAAAAGCCCGGTTCGAGCAGTGTGTCGAGTACCGCGAGACCGGCGGCGCAAACCAGCGGATTGCCGTTGAAGGTGCCGCCTTGCTCGCCATGCGCGAAGCAGCTCACCCGCTCCTTGCAAAGCAGGGCCGCCAAGGGAACGCCGCCGCCGATGCCTTTTCCGAGCGTGAGGATGTCTGGTGTTACCCCATAGTGCTGGTACGCAAACAGCGAGCCGGTGCGGCCCATCCCCGTTTGCACCTCATCGAAAATCAGCAGCAGGTCACGGCCTGCCGTGATTTTCCGCAGCCCTTCGAGGAAGCCTGGCAAAGCCGGTAAAACACCGGCTTCCCCTTGAATGGGCTCCAGCATCACGGCGACAGTTTGGTCGTCGATCGCGTGAGCCACTGCGTCCAGCTGGTTGAACGGGACTTTCACGAACCCTGGCACCTTGGGTTCGAAAAGGACATCCCAGCCTGGCTTTGCCGATGCCGACATGGTTGCCAGGCTGCGGCCATGGAATCCGTTCTCAAAGGTGATGACCTTGTATGCACCGTCGCGGTTCAGCGCGCCCCACTTGCGTGCGAGCTTGATGGCCCCTTCGTTGGCTTCCGCGCCAGTGTTGGTGAAAAACACCTGATCGAAGGCGCTCGCATCGGTCAGCCGGTGGGCGAGGTCAACCATTGGCTGATTGAAGAAAGCAGGACTTGGATTGATCAATTCGCCGGCCTGATCCTGAATCGCAGCCACCAGCCGGGGGTGGGCGTGGCCAAGGGAGTTGACTGCCCAGCCCTGGACGAAGTCGAGGTACTTGCGCCCGTTGGAGTCCCACAGCCAGGAACCGCGCCCACGCACGAACACTGTCTCTGGCCTTGGGGCGATCGGCATCAGAGCTGGATGTGGGTTGGCCATGGATGCGGTTTCCTTGTGTATTTGGGGTGAACGGAATCGAGGGTCTGGTCGCAACGGACAGAGACAGGCCAATGGTTTCGGGACGCTGGATCACGGCGCGTCGCGCGCCGGGCATAACTGCGCAGAATGGGGCGCCGCTGTGCGGTGGGTGTGTCGACCTCTGGGCAGGCGCGGGGGCGAATCAGCCGGTCGGTGGCCGGTGCGATGACACCAGAGCGGGTTGGCATGTGCGGCCTCGGTTTGGGCAGCCGCAGGTCCGTTGGCGAAGGGGTGAGGCGGGCAGTCGCGTCAGGACTTGCGGCTGCCGATGGAAAAAATCAGAGAAACAGAATCCGACAGCAGGGGCGAGCGCATCGGCGTCGCGTGCTGCGGTCTGGGTGCTGCTGTGGCGGGAGATTGGCGCGCATCCGAAAGAGGTTACGGGTGGATTCTAGTGGGTGTCAATCCATGTTGTGGGACCGGCTTCAGTCCTTTGAGCAGCGACCCGCGTGGCGGTGAGGTCGAAGAGGTGTGGGGTGTATAAGATCTGACAACCTACGCCGCGGACCTCAGCGTTCGATACCCAGAGCGGCGTTCTCAAAACGGACCGATGCTCAGCAGCCGTTCTGGCTCGTGGCTGGGCTCTGGAAAAAGCGCCGCACCAAACCCCGGGGATTCCTCCAGAGGCGCGCCCACGCGCCTGGCAAATCCTAAAAACAGGGCGCGAGACGCGGCATTGGACGGGGTCACATTGGTGATCAGGCGGCGCACACCGCGGCATGCTTCGGCGTTGATGAGAAACTCGAGCATTCGCCCGGCCACGCCCTTACCGCGCCCCGCGGGCGCAACGCCAACCTGCCACACAAACAAGGCATCCGGGTTGGGGGGCGGCCTGTAGCCGGTGACGAAGCCGATGGCCTGGTCGCCCGCCTCGGCGATGACGGAGGTGGCGGAAAAGTCGCGGCACACCATTAGGTAGGCATAGCAAGAATTGAGGTCCAGAGTCCCCGCGGCCTGAACCAGTTGCCAAATGCGCACACCATCCTCTACATCGGGATGGCGGAGCTGAATCTTGGTTTGGGTGTCCGTTTGCGTCATGGGTTTCGGGGGCTCGTTTGCTGTGCTTGGAAAGTGCGCTCTTGGCTCTCAGTGGGACAGCACCGCGCGAAGAAATTCTGCAGTGCGTGGCTGCTGTGGAGCATCAAACAGCTGTTCTGGGGGGCCCTGTTCCACGATGCGACCCGCTTCCATCAGTACCACACGGTCAGCGAACTCGCGTGCAAATCCCATTTCATGGGTCACGAGCAGCATGGTCATGGCGTGGTCTTCCCCCAGGCGGCGCAGCACGTTTAGCACCTCGCCAACCAGTTCGGGGTCGAGCGCGCTGGTGACCTCGTCGAACAGCATGATGCGCGGCTCCATGGCGAGCGCCCGGGCAATGGCCACCCGCTGTTTCTGGCCGCCGGAGAGCTGGGACGGAAAGGCATCCGCTTTGTCGGCAAGTCCAACCCAGGACAGCCATTCCCGGGCCTGGGCTTCGGCTGTTGCTTTCGGGGTCTTGCGGACCCGGATGGGTGCTTCGGTGAGGTTGCGCAGCACGGTTCGGTGCGGAAACAGGTTGAAGTGCTGAAAGACCATCCCGAGGTGGTCACGCACCTGCCGCAGGTTGTGGGGACTCGCGGACCCTGCGGTGGCGGTTGGGTCAATCTTCCACAGCGGCATCCCCGCCACCTCCACGCAACCGGCCTGCACAGGTTCGAGGCCCATCAAAATGCGCAGTACGGTAGACTTGCCTGATCCGCTTGGGCCGATCAGAGCCAATTTCTCGCCGCGCGCGACATTCAGGTCGATTCCATCGAGCACCACATGGTCACCATAGCGCTTGTGGACTTTGGCGAGGCGCACCGCCCAGTCGGTGTCAGCTTGGTCGAGCAAGTCTTGCCTCCATACAGCGAACGGCCCTTGATGCCGCCAGGCTGCAAAGCAGAAAGAAAGCGCCGACAAGGGTCAGCGGTTCCAGGTAACGAAACGATTCGGCGCCAATGATCTTGGCGGTCTGGAGCAGCTCCATCACGGTGATGGCAGCCAGCAGTGGGGTTTCCTTGAACAAGGCGATGAAGTAGTTGCCGAGCGCCGGGATCACAGGGGGGAGGGCCTGCGGCAACACGACATGACACCAAATTTGTGCGGGCTTGAAGTTGAGAGCGCGGGCTGCGTCCCATTGGGATTCGGGTACCCCCTCGATTCCCGCCCGGTACACCTCGGCCACAAAAGGCGCGTAGTGGACACCGAGGGCGACAACACCGGTGGTCAGGGCCGAGATTTGGACGCCGGTTGAAGGCAGCAGATAGAACCACGCGAACAGCTGCACCAGCAGTGGCGTGGTGCGCACTGCCTCCATCACCCAGCGTGCAGCCCAGGAAAGCGGCCCTGGGGTTCGGCGCAACAGTTCGCCAGCAAGGCCGAGCGCCAGCGCCAGGAGCATTCCCAGCACGGCCGCTTGCAGGCTGATCCAGGCCGCTCGGGCCAGTTCCGGGGCAATCTCAAGGCAGTAGCCCCAGTCCCAGGTGAGTTGGTCAGGCACGCCCCTGGCTCCTTGCCAGACAGCGTTCGAGCCAGCGTACGCTTTGCCCCAGCATCCAGGCGACCGTGAAGTAGAGCACCAAAACCAGCCCGAACACCTCGGCAGTTTGCAGGGTCGAGGCGCGCAACACCTGGGCCTGAAAGGTGAGGTCCGCAAGGGTGATGAGCGAGACCAGGGCAGTGCTTTTTAACAGTTCGATCGCGAGGTTGCCGAAAGGCGGCATCATCGCGGGCAGGGCTTGCGGGAGGCGGATGTGCCACAGGGTCTGACGCTCGGTAAGGTTGAGCGCGGCAGCCGCCTCGGCCTGTTCCTGGGGCACTGCAGCGAGTGCGCCCCGCACGACTTCGGCCCCATAGGCGCCGATGTTGAGCCCCAGCACGACAATGGCTGCGGGCATGGCCTCAATGTGCAGCCCGAAAATGGGCAGGGCGTAGTACACCCAAAACAGCTGTACCAGTGCTGAAGTACCGCGGAACAGGTCGATGTAGGCGCGCGCCAGGGCGCGGACTGCACGGTGGTTGCTGCTGATTCCGAGCCCGGCGGTGAACGCTGCACAGGTCGCCACCACCAGTCCCGCGGCGGTGATTTGCAGCGTCACGCCCAAGCCTTTCAACAGCAGTGGCAACAACTCGGTCAATGAAGACAGCAGCATGGCGGTTGAAACGGATAGCTGTCAGTGCGCTGCGGCTTGGTTTGTGCAGAGGGTCTCTGCCGCCACTCCACCTGGCAGAGTGGCTTCGGAAAACCCGAACGGAGCCACAGCCCGCAGGTGCGCCTCGGTGCCCAGCACCTGCTTGAGGCGTTCATTGATGGCCGCGAGTAGATCAGTGTCCTGGGTGCGTAGACCCAAGGCCCCGTAGCCGACCTGCTCTTGCCCTTCGATCACCGGATTCTCAAATGGCACGGCTTGTTCGAAAGCCGTTGTCTCGCTGCGCTCGAGCAGGTCCGCAATCGTCAGGGCGGTGCCCGCGTAGGCATCAATGCGCCCTGCCTCCAGGGCGGCGAGGGCACTCGGGTTGTCGGGCAACACAACGATGCGCTCGGACGAGATGCCGAGGGTGCGAGCGAAACCGAGTTCAACCGTTCCGGCGACCACGCCAAGGCGGGCATCCGGATGCTCGCGCACATCGGTGTAGCTGTGCAGGTTCATTGGGTTGCCGGCAGGCACTAAAAAACCCTCGTCGACCCTGTACGTGGGGTTAGAAAACGCGATCTCCCGACAGCGTGCAGGGGTGATGTACATGCCCGCTGCGATCATGTCGAACCGGCCGGCCTTGAGGCCAGGAATCAGCGCGCCGAACTCGGTGAGTACACCCTCCACCTGATCGACGCCAAGGTCGCGCAGCACCAACCGGGCCACCGCGGGGGCCTCGCCGCTCAGCATTCCGGTTTGCGGGTCCATGTAGGCGTAGGGCGCTTCGTTCGCGAAGCCCACACGCACAACACCGGTGCGGGTGATGCGGTCGAGTGTCGACTCGTCGGGGGCGCCGCCGCAGGCTGCCAGCAACAAACAACTGGTGAGCCACAACCACCGGGCACACAACCTGGGATGGCCGAGCGGATGAAAGGCGCGCAGGCGCCGTGGGCGGCGCAAGTATCGGGTCACACTCACAGTTTGATCTCCACACGTGGTTGGCTCTGCTCGCTGGCCAGTACCCGCGGCTCGCAGCCATGCAGGCGTTCCTCGGCGATGCCCCGCTCCTGCAGGTGGGCGCGCACGGCGTCTGCGCGCAGGGAAGCCATATCCAGCAGTTGATCCTGGGTGGCTGCAGCCTTCGGGTCAGCCGGGGTGGGCTGTTGGTCCTTGACCGCACTGGTCTGCTGGGATGGTGCTGGTTCCCCGGGGATTGCGGTGCCACAAATCTGCAGGCTGAGGTTGGGTCGCTCGGTCAACAGCGTGGCGATGGTGTTGAGTTGCGCCCGCTCCTCATCCGAGAGGTTGAGGCCGCCGGGCTCAAAGTGAACGGGCTCGAAGCTCGGGCGCATCACATGGCCGGCCGCATCAGCAGCCAGAAACAGCAGCCCAAAGGGCTGCACTGCGTACTTCAGGTAGTTGGTGGCGGTCTTGGTAAGGGCCTTGCGGGTCGCCTGTGTGACGAGCGTGGCAATGTCGAAGGTGGGGGAGTTAAGCTCTCCGGAGACCGGTACGTCAAACTGGATGCGCTGCTGGTTGTCCTCCAGCAGGCTGAGCACCAGGTTGAGGGGCATCGAGAGGCGTTCGTCGGTTCGCTCGGCCTGTCGGTCGTTGTCTCGGCGAACTTCAACGTGGTTGAGCGTCAGTTGGTTTTCGGCCTCAAAAAAACCCTCGCTCAGTACTGTTTCGTTCTTCAATGAGACTTGTCCGCGGCTGATGGCATAGCCGCTTGCGGACCGCACATAGGGAGAAAAGTGGCTGAGGTCCAGGTGTCGTAGCTGGATGGCCAAATTGCCCGTGGGCGCCCGCGTGAGCAGGGTTCCCTCGGCTGAAGCACTGAGTTTCGCCTGGTTGATGCTTCCCGCCAGTTCCACAGCCATTGGCTTGCCTGCGCGACCGGTCTCGAGGTCGGTGGCGACCAGTTGGTCGATAATGAGGGTCGAGGTGGTGTGTGGGGTCATCGCCCGGTCATGGAGGGCCAGCTTGGCACCACCAGTAAGTTCGAGCCGGTCCACCACCAGGTGTGGTGCTGCGACCGGGTTGGGGCGGGCCTGGCCCGCGTTCGCTTCGGTGTCGGTGCTGGAGGGTGCGTCCGCCTGCGGGCGCTGGTTCGCAGTGGGTGCGGCGGCGGTGGGCAGCAGAAGGTTTCCCTCGGGGCCACGCACGAGTTGGCCGTCGAAGCCATCGAGCCGAAGGCGCTCGAGGCGCAGGTCGCTCAGCCCCGTGAGCCTGAGGCCGGACAATTCCAGCGCACGCCACGCCAGCTGGGACTGGTCCGCCTCAACCAGTCGAAGCGCCCCCGCCTTGACGGCGCCGCTGGCCTGCAGGGCGCCCACAGGTACTTTCGCGTCGGGGTTCAGCTGGGCATAGAGCTCGGCGTCGAGAAGCAGTTGGGCCAGGCTCAGCTGGGTGTCCAGCCGCTGGACCTCAGCCTCACTGACTTCGATGACGCCAGTGAGATCGAGCTGCTGGCCCGGCACCTGCTCGGGCGCGCGCAGGTGCGCCCGGCCGGTGTAGGTCAGCTGTCGAGCCCCTGCTGTGGTTGGTGCGTCTGAGCCGGCCTCGAGTGTCAGCGCACGCAGGCGCAACTGGCCTTCTACGTTGACATCGGGGTGTTCGCTACCGATGCGCAATCGTGTGTCGAGGTCGGTGTCGAGCTGGCCATCGCGCAGGACCAAGGGGAGCTCCGGAATCCAGGCCAGCAGTGGAGGCAGGTCGAGATCGCGCACCTGCAGGCTGACCTCGGCGTTGATTGGACGCGCAAGGGGCGTGCCTTCGACCTGCAGCTGAATGGGGGCGCCATTCAGCTGCAGGTCGGCCTGCAGGCGCGTGGGAGTCTCTGGCGCAGTGGTGTTCAGGTCCGCTGCCTCCAATGACGCGACCTGGATCCGCAGGTTGGCTCCGTTGCCTGCGACTTCGATGGCCAGGTCTTCCACCCGCAGCCGCTGCAGCACGAGGCTCCAGGGTTCTCTGCGTTCTGCTTCGGGTGGGTCGGACTCGTCGGTTGGCTCGAGGGCAATGCCGGCGATGCGCACCGCGCCTTCCTGGGGCACTTCGACCGTTGTCGTGCCGCCGCGCAGCCAGGCGGATTCGAGCACCAGGGCACGGGAACGCAAGGCACTGAGCGCGAGATCGACACCGACGGATTCGATCTCGCTGGCGGATCCTTCAGGAGGCGTAATGCGCAGGCCACGCAACTCGACCCAACCTTGAAAGGGCTTCCACCGCAGCTGTTCGAGAGACACCGAGCCCCCGGTACGCGCTTCCAGTGCACCGACCACCATGGCCTTTCCGATCAGTGGGATAGACAAGACCAGGGCCAGCAACAGCGCAAGAAGGGCGGCTGGCAGCCAAAGCCACCACCGGGCGAGCCAGGTTTTGGGGATGCGCGTCATGGCAACGGGTCCTGTTCAGGCCGTGTGCCCGGTGGGGAGTCGGTGTCGGCGGCTCACCCCACTGCCACGCGGCCGGTCGGATTGGGTTCTGAGTGGCCCGCCGGCGCCTGCTGCTGGATCAGCGCACTGTGCAAGGCACGTATCGCTTCTTCATATTGGCTTTCGTCGAGGATCAGCTGCACGTCCACCCAACGGGTCGAGGTGTGAACAGCGAGCACTTCCACGTTGCGGTCGGCCAGTGCTTGCAGTGTACGGGCCAGCAGGCCCGGTTGGGAGAGGTCGCTGCCGATTGCGGCCACCAGTGCCACCTTGCGCACCCGAATGCGCGCGCCCGGATAGTGGCTCTCGAGCGTGTGGGTGATGCGCTTGACCGCCTTCAGGTTACCGGAAACCAAACGGGTGAGGGTGTTGGCGTTGTTGTGCTGGCTGATGACCTTGACACCGAAACGGCGCACGGTCTCGATCACCTTTGCGTCATAGACTTCGATCTGACCGACCATGTCCTGGTCGAACAACGAAATCAGATACACGTTCTTGCGCCCGGCGACGATTTCAACTTGTGGGCTTTCGCTGCAGTATTCGCTGTCGATCAGGGTGCCGCTGTGGTGCGGCTCGAAGGTGTTCCTCACCCGCAGGGGGATGCCGCGTTGGCGCAGCTTGATGGCTGCGCCAGGGTGAATGGCCTCCATGCCGAGGTTCGACAGCTGATCTGCGACATCGTAGTTGGTGCGACCGATGGGACAGACCTCGTCTTCTCCGACGATGCGCGGGTCGGCGCTGCTGAGGTGGTATTCCTTGTGGATGATGGCTTCGCTGGCGCCACTGACCACTGCAATCTGACTGAAGGTGATTTCGCTGTACCCCCGATCGAACTGCGAGATCAGTCCTTCTTTGCACTGGGCGTATCCCGTCACGATGGGCAGTTCCCGGCTGAGGTCGATGCCCGACAGGCTGCTTGCGATGCGCTCCTGCAAGGGAAGCACCTCGGGGTCACGCCAACCGGTCAGGTCCACAAAGCGGGAGTTCACCCCCTGGCGGCGCAGGGCCAGTGCCGTGTTGTGGGCGCTGTGGGCCTCCCCGACTGCGCTGAGCATCTCGCGCACGGTGGCGAGGTGCTCCTCCAACTGAAAGTGCCCGAACGAGCAGAGCCGATGCAGGTCTAGCAGGCAACTGCGCACCCCTTCCAGCCGCTCCTTTACGAAGGCGTCCGCAACCTGCAGGTCCATTTCGTCCTGGAACATCTCGGCGTTGATGGTCGACATCCGCTCACCCACCCGGGTGATAAGGTTGCTCCACTCCCAGTCGGTGTCTGCGCTGCAGAACAGGCTGTATACACCGGGTTCCCCTGTGCGCTTGTTTTCTAACAGCATGTCGGTGATCCCGCCGAATGCGGAGACCACGAAAATCCGGTTGTACAGGGCGCCTTCGGTGCGCCCGCCAATGAGCACATTGTTCATGACTTCGTCGAAGCGGCTCATCGAAGTGCCGCCAATCTTTTCGACCGTGTGCCGGTTCATGGGGGCTCCTGCGGAAGGGTCGAGGGGGGGTGCGGTGTCATCCATCAGTCGGAGACCACCTCAGCGTCTAGCGCATAGGCACCGTCCGCGCCGTGAACTTCGTTTCCTTTGAGTGGCGGGTTGAACACGCACGCCAAGGTCAATTCGCTCTGGGCGTAGACGATGTGCAGGTCGTGCTGGTCAAGGATGTACACCGTGCCAGGGGCAATTGGATAGACCTTGTCATCGGCCAGGGTTTTGACTTCGCCTTCTCCAGCAATGCAGTACACCGACTCGAGGTGGTTCTTATAGTGCATGCGTGTTTCGGTACCGGCATAGATGGTGGTGATGTGGAACGAAAACCCCATTTTGTCGGCTTCCAGAAGCAGCCGGGTGCTTTCCCAGGTTTCGCTTTGAATGCGGCGGGGCCCCTGACGGGCCTGGTCGAGCGTGCGTACGATCATCTGCGGGAGACTCCATGGGTATGGCGATGGGAAGTCGCGCCCGCCGGCGCGTCGGGCGCTGGCGGGTGCATTGAACCGGTGGCTGGCGGTCAGCGAACTGCGGTGAGACTGCGCGGCAGCGCCTTGGAGAAACTGTTGTCGAGAACGTCAAGGCCCGCGTTCAGCTCTGCCTCGCTGATGGTCAGCGGGCAAAAGCACTTCACCACTTCGTCCTCTGGGCCTGCGGTTTCGATCACCAGGCCCTGTTCGAATGCGGCCGTTGTTACAGCGTCGGCGACTGCGCCGCTGCCACAGTCGATTCCCTGCATCATGCCCCGACCCTTTACGCGCATCCCAGCGCCGGGGTGGCGTGCGAGTATGCGCCGTAGCCGGTCCGCCAGGTGCTCGGATTTGGAGCGCACAGCGGTTGCAAACTGGTCGTCGCTCCAGAACTGTTCGATCGCACGGGTCGCGGTGACGAACGCGTGGTTGTTGCCCCGAAAGGTCCCGTTGTGCTCGCCTGGCGCCCATTGGTCGAGCTCAGGTTTCAGCAGGGTGACGGCCAAGGGCAGGCCAAAGCCGCTCAGTGATTTTGACAGCGTCACGATGTCAGGCGTGATGCCGGCCGGCTCAAAGCTGAAGAAGGTCCCTGTACGCCCACATCCAGCCTGGATGTCGTCGACAATCAGGAGGATTTCGCGCTCGCGACACAGGTGAGCAAGGTGCTGCAGCCACTCGATTCGAGCGACATTCAGGCCGCCTTCTCCCTGTACGGTCTCGACGATCACGGCGGCTGGCGTGTCAATGCCGCTGCTGTTGTCGTCCAGTGTTTTCTCCAGATAGGACAGGCTGTCCACGTGTTCGCCCAGGTAGCCATCGAAAGGCATGCGCTCAACGCCGCCCAGGTCGACTCCTGCGCCGCCACGGTGGTGTTGGTTTCCGGTCGCAGCCAGCGCCCCCAGGGTGACCCCATGGAAGCCGTTGGTGAACGCGACCACTGAAGAGCGGCCGGTGACTTTGCGGGCGATTTTCAATGCGGCCTCAACCGCGTTGGCGCCCGTGGGCCCGGTGAACTGGACCCGGTACTGCAAGCCGCGTGGTGCAAAAATGTGGTCTGCCAGGGCCCGCAGGAACTGCTCCTTTGCGCTGGTATGCAGGTCCAGCCCGTGGGTCACGCCGTCGGCCTGAATGTACTCGATCAGCGCCGATTTGAGGGCAGGGTGGTTGTGGCCATAGTTCAAGGAGCCTGCGCCGGAGAGGAAGTCCAAATAGGCGTTGCCGGCTGCATCGTACAGGTGGCTGCCCTGGGCGCGTTCGAACACGACCGGAAACGACCGGGCGTAGCTCTGTACACTTGATTCAAAGCGTTGAAAGGTTTCCATGGTGGATAACTCCTGGGTCAGGGTTCGGCTGACAGAAGGTGCGGTTTGTTGTGCCGCGGGGTGCTCGCCGGGGCGGCGGCTGGAGTTGCCGGGGGTGGCGACCGGAGCTTGGACTGGCGGCAAGCGACAGGGGTTGAGGTTCCTCGTGCGGTACCTGTTTGGAGGGCCGATCGAGGGGGTGGCTGAATCATGGTGCGCAAAGATTAGTGGCAAATTACTTAGATGTCAAAGAAAATGGTGCCCAGCCAACTGGAGGAACGCGTGTTTGCTGTGAGATGAGATCGATTTGGACAGCGACATATCCATTTGTGTGCAAATGAATCGGAAGGCCCGCCTGTCTCGGGTGTGCTGTTTGCGCTCGCGGTGTACCGAATCCCCTTGGTGTCCGGCGACAAGGGGGTAAAATGAAGCGGCGCGGAGGCGAGGGCGCGCCACGGCGTGGTGGCACAGGGCTTGCTGATCTTCCGGACCGGAAGGGCCGGCATGCACTGAGGGGGCAATGACTGTGGCGGTAGAGCGGCATGAAGAAGTGCTGATTGCGCTGCGGCGCATCATGCGCGCAACCGACATGCACTCGAAGTGGCTGATGAAGCGAGTCGGGCTCACGGTTCCGCAGCTCATGATCCTGCGGGCGATTGAGAGCCTTGGCGCTGTTGGCATCGGAAGCGTGGCGGTTGAAGTGAGTCTGTCCCAGGCCACCGTGACCACGATCCTGAACCGCCTGGAACGGCGTGGGTTGGTGCGGCGGGAACGCTCGCCAACCGACAAACGCATCGTCAATGCCTTTGTCACGGATGCCGGTCGGGTGCTCTTGCAGCAGGCGCCGACGCCCATTCAGGACGAGTTCGTCGACCAGTTTCGGCAGTTGCCCGACTATGAGCAGACCCTGATGGTTTCGGCGATCCAACGGGTCGCCCATATGATGGACGCCCACGACATCGACGCTGCTCCCATGCTCGACATCGCGCCGGTGAACGCCAAGGCGGACGCCCCCACCTGACCCTGTGTCAGCACCACATTC
Source organism: Gammaproteobacteria bacterium UBA5338 (assembly GCA_002408105.1). GTDB lineage: Bacteria > Pseudomonadota > Gammaproteobacteria > Pseudomonadales > UBA5862 > UBA5862. Next base: position 19,900 of record DHQM01000217.1, read on the forward strand.
CAACTGATTGTTCTGGAGCAAAATACTCACCATGACTGTGCGTACTCGCATCGCGCCTTCACCCACAGGTGACCCCCATGTGGGCACCGCGTACATCGCCTTGTTCAACTACTGCTTTGCTCGCCAGCATGGGGGTCAGTTTTTGTTGCGCATTGAAGACACCGATCGCGAGCGCAGTTCAAGCAGTTCGGAATCTCGCATCCTGGACAGCTTGCGGTGGCTCAAGCTGGATTGGGATGAAGGTCCGGACTGCGGCGGCGCGTACGGCCCCTACCGACAGAGCGAGCGGCGGGACCTGTACACCCAGCACCTGAGTCGGCTGCTCGATCAAGGCCATGCTTTTCACTGTTTCTGTGACGAGGAGCGACTGGCTAAACTGCGGGCACAGCAACAAGCCGATAAGCTGCAACCCGGATACGACGGGCACTGCCTGCAGCTGAGTCAGGCGCAGGTCCAGGAACGCCTTGCGCGACAGGATCCCCACGTGGTGCGCTTGGTGGTGCCACGGAAAGGGACCTGTTGTTTCGATGACCTGTTGCGGGGCACGGTTGAAATCGACTGGCATCAGATCGACATGCAGATCCTGCAGAAAAGCGATGGCTGGCCCACCTATCACCTCGCGAGCGTGGTCGATGACCACCTGATGGGAATCACCCACGTGCTCCGCGGAGAGGAGTGGATCAATTCGGTGCCCAAGCACCTGCTGCTGTACCAGTATTTTGGATGGCAGCCGCCGACTTTTTGTCACCTGCCGCTGCTGCGCAACCCGGACAAAAGTAAGCTCAGCAAGCGCAAGAATCCAACCAGCATCGACTACTACCGGCGCATGGGGTTTCTTCCCGAGGGACTGTGTAACTACTTGGGAATGATGGGCTGGACCATGCCGGACGAGCGTGAGAAGTTCACCCTCGCTGAGATGGTGGCAGCCTTTGATGTGAACCGGATCTCTCTGGGGGGGCCGGTATTCGATGTGGAAAAACTGTCCTGGCTCAATGGGCGGTACCTGCGGGAAGACCACGACACCGAGGCGTTCATCAACCTTTACCGTGCTTGGGTGGGGGATTCGGTGTCGGCGCACGCCATCGCCAAGGAGATCCAGCCGCGCGTCGAGTTGCTGAGTCAGGTGGTGGAGATGGCGGGACATTTCGTCGCCGGATACCCGGACGTTGATGCCCTCGCCTTTGACCACGAACGGCTCACGCCAGAGGTCTGCAAGCGGGTGCTGCAGTTTGGTCTGTGGACCCTAGAGCCGCTGGCCGAGTGGAACAAGGCGGTGCTGACCGAGCGCCTGCAGTGGCTCGCCGGCGCCATGGAAATCAAGTTTCGCGACCTCTTGTTTCCGCTCTTCATCGCGGTGATGGGAAGCGCAGCTTCGTCTTCCGTGTTGACCGGGATGGAGATCCTGGGGCCGGACCTGAGTCGCGCCCGACTGCGCCGCGGGGTTGCATTGCTTGGCGGGTTGTCCAAAAAGGATGCGAAGCGCTGGACCAAGGACTATCAGGACTTGGGGCGCCCGGCCTGGAGTTGATTTGACAGGCCTTGGGGCGCTCCATAAAATGCCGGCCTTCCCGGGGCTATAGCTCAGCTGGGAGAGCGCTTGCATGGCATGCAAGAGGTCGTCGGTTCGATCCCGACTAGCTCCACCAAATCGTTTGCCGGGTCTGTACGATCAAGCCGCAGCCGGCGCAGCCTCGAGCCGCGCTGCCCACGGTGCACCGATCCGGCAATCGCGAATGTCCCCAGGGCCTTCGCAAGCCGTTTGCCTCGTCCCCATCGTCTAGAGGCCTAGGACATCGCCCTTTCACGGCGGTAACCGGGGTTCGAATCCCCGTG
>DHQM01000211.1 GCA_002408105.1 Gammaproteobacteria bacterium UBA5338
GACACGCGCATGCAGTTCCGAAATCTTGTTGATCCGAGACGACAGCATGTCGATCTCTTTCGCCTGCTCCTCATACAGACGGTAGAGCGGGATAGGGACCATGCCTCGGGTCGTTTCGATGGCGTACAGCGGCCGGGGAGTGGGGAAAAACCCCCGCAGGTTCAGCGGCGCGTCCAGTTCCTTCAGCGGGCCGTCTTTGTAGTCCGTGCAGATGAACTTGACCTTCTTCGCCTGCTTGTCCCAGATTTCCCACACCTCAGCGGTACGGAACAACTGGCGGACATCTTTCTCACCGCACTCCGAATCCACTTCGGCCAAAGTAACCTTGTCGCCTACCTCACCGAAATACTTCCGAAGCTCCTGGCGGTTCATCTTGTGGCGAAATGCCACCCACGGCACCTGATTCCACCGTCTCCCGGGACCGTGGCGGAAGTCCTCATAGTGCACGTACTCGCAGGTAGCGGACTCGCCCGTGATAACCTCATAGGCGCGCATCACCGGCTTGCCACCCTCAACCTTCGGATTGCCCTCCTCGTCCGTATCAGGTTCTTCCTGCGCACTGGACTCGAAGTTGTAATACACGCGGATCACCCCCCTGCCCGGCAGAAGCGTATCCAACGTGCAATCCTTCATCCGCGCATCGAAGTCGTAGGCGTCGAGGGAGTAGTCCAGCGCCCTTTCCAAGACTTGAGCGGCCGCTTTCCCCAGCGGATCTTTGTCCCTGTACCTGCGGCGCACATCCGGTTTCGGCGTCGAGTTGTAAATCGCCGGGCGCATGATGCGCGTGTTGCTCCACAGCATGTTGAAGCTATTGGCCTGGCGCTTCTCCGCTTCATAGCGGTCGTAGATTTCCTTGGCCTCTTTCAGCCACGCCTCATCCCGCTTCTTCGCCAGGTCCAGTTCGGTGGTCCAGCGGCGAACGGTCCCCTGTGGAGTGCTCTCCAACTCATCTGGGGTTTTGTAGGTCTCGGCTTCAGCCACCCGCCAATCTCCGCTTACGCTTCATCGCCACCATCTGATTGAACGTCATGCCCGTGTGGGCCTCTCTCCCAATCGCTTGGACCGGGTACCGCGCTGCTTCCTGAGTCGGGGCCTCGCGGACCCATGGGCGGCTCATGGCCGCGTATCTCGCCTGATCCGCGCAGTGATCTTCACCATCCGTGTCCAAGTCTTCCGGTCTCAATTCGTCATGCTGCAGCGCAGGGATGGTCCGAATAGAGTCCGCGCAGGTCGAGAACCAATAGATCATCGGCTTTCCATCGCCATCGCCCTTCATCCGAGAACGCATCATGTCCCAGCCGCCCGGCACCTTGCCGTTGCTCACCCTGCGGTTATCCGCTCGGTGGAAGTGCAAGCCCTTCTTCGCCAAACGCTGTGCCATGCTCGGCCCGCCGTCCTCAGCAAATGCTGCCGGGTCGATGACGCCGTAGTCGTACTTTTCATCACCAGACCGGCTGATAATCCCGTCCGCCACTTCTTCCGTGGTCAACTTGAGCCCCGTATTCGGCACCGTCTGGCCATTTTCATCCCGCTTGGCCCCATACCACTCGCGATAGTTCACCAGCGCTCCACGGGGCAGACAAATTGTCCTGTCGCCATGTTCGATATGCTCGCCGTCAGCCACCGCCCACCAGCCCACACAGAACGGCTTTGCAGAACCCGGGTCCATCGCCCGGAACCGCACCCAATGCTCAGGAATAGGGAAAGGCTCCAGAATCAGCCCGGAATGCCAGCAATCGAAGTAAGCGCCTTCGATTACATCCCAATCGCCCAGTTCCATGGCCTTCACCAGCGCATCGGAGCCCATGCCCCTCAACTTCTGGCGGTAGTCCGGGTCGTTCTCCTCCATGGACGGGTTGTCGTCCAGTACGGCCGGGATGTACTGCCGCTTCATCCCGCCCTCGGAGTCAGGCATCTGCTTGATTGCGCCATCGCGGCACATCGTTACAAACGCCGACTTCACCCACAGATGCCCAATGTTCCCCGGGTTCGACCCACACAGAATCCGAGGGAACATCCCTTGGTACTTCTCTGGCAACTTGAGGCCGGGCGCCCTGACACGAGACCGCAGGAAACGGTAGATCACATCGGTGAATGTGGTCAGCTCGTCAATCATCAGGACGTGGATCTCAGCACCCAGATACTTAAAGCGGTGCTTCTCGTCTTTACAGTGGCATAACCAAATCTTGGAGCCGTTCCAAAACCTGATCTCGTCCTCCACCATCTCCACGAATCCTGCTTGGACCCATGGAGCCAGCAGCATCCGGAACCCCTGCGGCCCCTCTACGTGGTTCTTCTCAAGGTCTTCCTTGATCCGCCGAAACAGGTACACCTGCAGGCCAGGAATTTCAGCACACCACGTGATAGCCGCAACCCGCTCAAGGTGACTCTTACCACCACCCGCCGCACCGCCGTACAGAACCTCTGTAGCCGGTGTGGTAAGCGCAAATGCCTGCTTCGGGTGGAGAGTGAGGTTAACTTCCGCCGTTGACTGAGACATTCAGGACGGGGACCACTTCAAGTTTGCCGCTGTGCTCGCTCTGTTCCTTCAACCCAAGGTCGCGGGCAATGATGTTCGGGTTCAGCAGTTCTGCTGCGGCACCAACAAACTTTTGTTCCCTGATGGTCTGCTCGGCTCGCGTGACGACTTCAACAAAATCTTGCCGCTCTCGGTAATTGGCCCAGGTCTGGTGTGAGATATCAAGAAACATGCACAGTCCATCTATGGTCATGGCGCGCATCTTGGGCACAGATTCAACCGTCACTTTGCCTTGGTAGGCGAAAGGCTTGGCCTCCCACAAAGGGTTTTCATCCACCCACTCGAAGTACTCACAGCAGGCAGACCACAGATGCTCTGGTGACTCGAAGATGGGTTTCCGGCCATGACTGCTGCGGCCCTCCCAAAAGCGGTTACCCTTCGGGGCAGACATCAACCAACTCCCACTCCAAAAGATCCATCCCATCTTCGTCGGCCAGTACCCATTTGATGGGGACGCCGTACTTCTCACAGGCCAGAACG
>DHQM01000077.1:0-3212 GCA_002408105.1 Gammaproteobacteria bacterium UBA5338
GCAAAGTCGCCATTGAGCTCCAACGGGTATTCAATGAACGCAGGTTGCAAGCGGGCCGTTGGGCCCAGAGTCAGGCGCGCCACTTCGAAGTTGGCCACCAAAATGTCTTTGCCGAGGCGCAGCAGGTAGCGGAGCATCAAACCGGGGCGCCGGAAACTGGGGGTTGCCGGCAGCAAGCCTTTGCACAGAAGCGGGAGCGACCAGGCGAAAAGGCCACCGAGCAGTGCCTGCCCGGGCGTGACCGAATTCCACAGCGTCAGCCACAGCAGCCAGAGGACTACGCTGAGCACCGGGTGAGGGAGATAGCGACGCGAGGCCATGGGTTCAGCTGCCCTCCAACACAGGCGGAACCAGGGCCCTCACCATGGAATCAGGGTCCCGGATCTGCGTTCCTGTAGCCTCCAGGAATTGGACCACCGGATCGGCGCCCATGACCCACAATACAGAAGCCCCCACCAGCGCACCGAGCGGCACCAGACGCCAACCTGGCGCTGGCGCCTGGACCGGCGCCGCAGTCGTCCAGAACATGCGGCTTCCGGCGCGGGCCAGGGCCACCGCAACGACCAGACTGGAAGCCAACACCAGGGCCCAGTACCAACCCTGATGCACCCATTGCGCAGTCCCCTGCAGCAACAGCAGTTTGCCAAAAAAGCCCGACAACGGCGGCAGGCCCGCCACGGCAACCGCGAACACCATGAACACCAAACTCAGGGGATGGGGCGGCTGGGGCTGGGAAGGTTCCGTATCGAACCGGTCCGAACTGCCTGCCCAGTCCAGCCCGTCGGCCAAGAGGAAGCCGACGGCGCCCAACCAGGTGCTGTGAACCATGTAATACAGCACCGCGCTCAGGGGCGCCGCGCTCCCGGCCCCCAGCGCCATCACCAGGGTACCGGCACCAGCCACGATCGACCAGCTGTTGAGTTGACGCAGCCGGGTCGAACCGAGCACCCCCAGGGTGGCAATGCCCAGAGTGAGTCCTCCGGCCACCACCAGGGCGTCAGTGACCCGCGCGACCCACGGTAGGGACAGGTCAGCCAACCAGAGGTAATAGAGGCGCAGCAACGCGTACACACCGACTTTGGTCATGACCGCGAACAACCCCGCCACTGGCGCCGCGGCCGCGGCGTACGCGCGAGGCAGCCAGAACCCGAGGGGAAAGACCGCCGCCTTGATCGCAAAGACCAGAAAAAGCAGCGCCACCGCGACCGGCACCAGCGTGAACTCTCCAGGCTGCTGAGTGCGAATCAGGTCCGCGATGTGCGCCATGTTGAGGGTGCCGAGTTCGTTGTAAATCAACGCCACTGCAATCAGAAACAGAGATGAGCCGGTCAGGTTGATGACGATGTAGTGAAAACCAGCCGCCAAACGTGGCCGGGTGCCGCCCTGGGTGACCAGTGCGTAGGAGGCGATCAGCAGCAGTTCGAAGAAAACAAACAGGTTGAACAGGTCTCCGGTCAGAAACGCCCCCTGAATCCCCATCACCTGAAACTGAAACAGCGGATGAAAATGCAGGCCCCGATCCCGGTCCAGGCTGATGCTGTGCAGCAGGCAACAGGCCGCCAACACTGCGGTGATCGCCACCATCAACGCGGCCAGGCGGTCGACCACCAGCACGATTCCAAAAGGTGCCGCCCAGTCGCCCAAGGCATAGGTCATCACCAAACCCTGACCGCTGCCAGCAACCAACCAGACCGCAACGACAAGCTGAACTGCAACCGCCACGACCGCAACGCCACGACGCGTGCGCAAGCGAAGCCGTCCAATCAGCAGCGTCAGAGCCACCGCCAGCGGGAGAAGAATCGGCAAGATCGGCAGGTGCTGACTCATTCGTCGCCGTCCTCCCCAAGCGACACATCCACATGGTCATCGCCAAATGCCTGCTGTGCCCGCACCGCGACCACCACGAGCAACGCCGTCATGGCAAAACTGATGACAATCGCAGTTAAAACCAGTGCCTGTGGCAGCGGATCCGCGAGCACTTCTGCGGAGCCGACGACCGGCGCCGCGTTGCGCCGCAGCCCACCGCTGGCAAAAAGGAACAGGTTGACGGCGTAGGAGAGCATCACCACCCCCAGCACCACGGGGTAGGTCCGCGCCTGCAACAGCAACAGCACCGCTGCGCCGACCAACACGCCGACCCCAGCGGCAAAGGCCACCGCCATCATGCGCCGCCCTCCTGGACCCAGCCATCGTGGTGACGGCTCAGGCTACCGGGCACCGTGACTTCGCCGAGGGTGGTCAAAATCTGCAGCGTCACACCCACCACCGTGGTGTACACGCCGAGGTCGAACGCCATTGCGCTGGCCAACTCGACATGGCCGAGCACAGGCACCACCCAATGGCCGTGGGTGCTGGTAAGAAACGGGTGGCCGAAGCCCCAGCTGGCCACACCAGTGAGCGTTGCCAGGGCGACACCGGCTGCCACCAGACGGTGGTGGGCACCCCCAAGCCGGCGCTGGCTCCATTCAGCGCCATTGGCCATGTATTGAAGAACCAGCGCCCCTCCGGTGATCAGTCCGGCCACAAACCCACCGCCCGGCAGCTGGTGGCCACGCAGCATCACGTAAGCCGAGAATGCCAAAGCCAGCGGCAACAGGACGCGAGCCTGCAACCGCAACAGGGCAGGGTGGGCATCCGCGGCACGCGGAAACTGATCTTCCGTCGGCAACACGGGCGCAAACTTGTGCAACAGGGTGCCAATTCCCACCGCGGCCACTGCCAACACCGTAATCTCACCCAGGGTATCGAAGCCGCGAAAATCCACCAAAATCACATTCACCACGTTGTGGCCTCCGCCACCGGGTACCGCGTTGTCGACGTAGTACTGCGCAATCGACTCCACCGGGTTGACCAGCATGCCGTGCACCAGCACCGCCGCCGCAACACCCAAAGTCACCGCCAGACCCATCCTCAGTACGTGCATACCCGGGCGTCGCTCCGACGGCGTCGAGCGTGGCAACAGGTACAGCACCAACAACAGCAGAACGATGCTGACGACCTCAACCGCCAGCTGCGTCAGCACGAGGTCAGGCGCCGAGAAAGCCGCAAACAGCAAGGACACCCCCACCCCCACTGCGCTCAACAAAATCAGTGCAAACAGGCGCCGCCGATGAAAGAGGGCGACCCCAACGGCCGACACCACGGTCAAGCCCACGACGGTCACCGCCACCCAGTCAACCGCCAGGGATGGCGCCACCACGCCAGCGCCAGCG
>DHQM01000077.1:3400-8580 GCA_002408105.1 Gammaproteobacteria bacterium UBA5338
CGCCAGCGCCAGCGGTCCAGTCCACCAGCAGTGCAGAAACCGCCGCGAGCGCGAGCAATAAGATCAACTGCCATTGCAACGGCGCCCCGCTCAGCGATTGCCTGGCGCGACCCGCCAGCGCCACCGCCCGCTCGACCACCGCCATAAACAGCGCCCGGGTGTCGGTCTGGGCCGTGCGGTCGTAGACCTCCATCAGAGGCCGGCGCACCGCGTACAGCATTGCCCCCCCCACCAAGGCTGCGACGCTCATCGCCAACGGGGTGTTCAGGCCGTGCCAGATCTTGACGCTGTATTCGGGCGGGGACGTCTGAAGTGCGGCCTCAACTGCCGAGAACAGCAGCGGGGTGACCGTCCACTGCGGCAGGGTGCCAAGCAGCAGGCACAGTAGAATCAGCACTTCAACGGGAAAACGCATGTACCGCGGCGGCTCGTGGGGAGGGAAGTGGGGCAAGTCGATGGGCTCACCGTTGAAAAACACATCGTGGATAAACCGCAGCGAATAGGCCACAGCGAAAATCCCCGCCACCAACGCGCCGACCGGCAAGATCCACTGCCCGCGCGCCAACTCCTGCAGGTGCAACGCCTCCGAGAAGAACATCTCCTTGGACAAAAAACCGTTGAGCAGCGGCACCCCTGCCATGGAGGCGGAAGCGACCATGGCCAGGGCGCCTGTGATTGGCATGTAGCGCCACAGCCCATTGATGCGGCGCATGTCGCGGCTGCCGGTCTCGTGGTCGATGATGCCGGCCGCCATGAACAACGAGGCCTTGAAAATGGCGTGGTTGATCACGTGGAAGATCGCACCCACTGTGGCCACCTGGGTGTCGAGACCGAAGAGCATGGTAATCAAGCCGAGATGGCTGATGGTCGAGTACGCCAGCAGTCCCTTGAGGTCATGCTGAAACAGCGCTACCACGGCGCCGAACAACACCGTCACCAATCCGAATCCCGTCACCACCACGAACCACAGATCGGTTCCTGACAGCGCCGGGTACAGGCGGGCGAGCAAGAACACCCCCGCTTTGACCATGGTCGCCGAATGCAAATAGGCCGACACCGGTGTCGGGGCCGACATGGCCTGGGGCAGCCACACATGAAACGGAAACTGGGCGGACTTGGTAAAAACGCCCGCCAGCACCAGCAGTAAGATCAACGGGTATCGGCTGTCGGCCCGCACCAGATCGCCGCTGGCAAGCACGGCACCCAGGTCATAGCTGCCCACGACCTGACCCAGCAGCAACACCCCTGCCAGCAGTGCGAGCCCGCCGGCACCTGTAACCATCAGCGCCATTCGCGCGCCCTGCCTGGCGTCTTCACGGAAGGACCAGTAACCGATCAGCAGAAACGAACTGAGGCTGGTCAATTCCCAGAACACCACCAGCAGCAGCAGGTTGTCTGCGGTCACTACCCCCAGCATAGAGCCCATGAACAAGAGCAGCAGGGTAAAAAACCGCGCCATCGGGTCCTGCTCGCTGAGGTAGTAGCGCGCGTAGAGAATCACCAAGGCACCAATGCCCAACACCAGCACAGCGAACAGCAGGGCCAGGCCGTCGAGGCGAAAAGCGAGTTCGAACCCGACATCCGTCAGCCAGGGCACCACCACCCGTCGGGTCTCCCCCTCCAGCACAGAAGGCGCCCACGCGCCCAGGGACGCGGCGGCGACCAGCACCGGGATCGCGCTCACCCATGCACAGCGGGTGCGGCCGAAACGGGCACTGAAAGCAGGCAGGAGAGCGCCCAAAAAAGGCGCAATCACGGCAACAAGAAGGTTCACAAAGGTTCGCTCTGCGGCAAGAACGGGGCGGTCATCGAGGCATGTGCATCAGCGGGGCGGCCCAGGCCGGTGTTGGCGACGCCAACCCACCAGCAAACCCAGAAAAAACCCAATGGCCAGCAGAATAAAAACGAACAACGCGCGAGAAAGCGGGAACTGCCAAAACAAAAAGGTGAGCGTGACCACTTCCGTGTTCTGCACCACAAAGAGCAGCAGCAACACCCCCGCCAATACCAGAACCGTAGGCCGCAACCTGCGCATAGCACCACCACAGAGCCAAACAAGCGCCTCATCTTAGCAACCGCGCGGCCAGATGCCAGCTTTTGACAGGCCTTTGGTGGTGAATTCCCTCGAAGCGGCATGCCTGCGGCCGGGCTGTCTGGTAGATCCCTATGGGCAGCGCTATGCTGGCCGGCCTCTGAGCCGCGGTTGGCCGAAGGACGGCCGAAGGCACCCAGCCCCAAACAGCCGAGAGCGACGACCATGACCGACCCAACTTTCGAGACCCTACGCCTTGACTGGCCGAGCGATGCGATCGTGCGCCTGGTACTGGACCGCCAGGACAGCGGCAACGCGCTTGGCACCCAGCTGATCGAAGACCTGCGTGCAGCCGCGGCAATGCTCAGGTTCCGAAGCCAGGTAAAAGTGGCCATCCTGACGGCCGAGGGAAAATTTTTCTGCGCCGGGGCTGACCTCAAGGAAACCGACAAGCCCCCACATTGGCTGTGGTCACTGCGCGACCTCATGGACGAGATCGAAGGTCTGCCGTTTCCGGTCATTGCTGCCATCAACGGCATCTGCCGTGGTGGCGGAACCGAACTCGCACTGGCCGCAGACCTGCGACTGATCGCGACATCCACCGCCATGGGGCTGCCAGAAATTCGATTCGGAGCCCTGCCGGCCGCGGGCGGCTTCAATCGCCTGGTGCCGCTGGTGGGCCCCGCACGGGCCAAACAGATGATCATGACGGCAGAACCCGTGCCAGCAACCGAGGCGGTTCGCATTGGTCTGGCCGAAGAAGCGGTCGCCGATGCCGACCTGCAAACCCGCGCACTGGCCCTGGCGGAGCAGATTGCAGGGCACGCAGGCTACGCCACCCGCGCAGCCAAGCTGATCATCGACCGCAGCATGCAGCTGTCCGTCTCCGATGGACTCGCCTGGGAGTACCAGGTGGTCGACACCATGGCCACCCCGGAAGAGCGCACCGAGGAGGTGCAAAAAGCCATGGCCGCAAGCGCCACCTACGCCAAGCTGTTCAAGCGCTGATCGGCAGGTCTTCGCCCTCGCCTGCCAGCGCCCAGGGGGTTACCATCGCGGCCAGGGTGGTGCCCAAGACCACTCGCAGTCGGAGTTGTTTCGCATGTTGATCTCTAGATGCCTCACTTTTGTGCAGCGCTGCAATGCGCTGGCGGTGTTGCTCGCGCTTGGGTTGGCCCTCGCCAGCAGGGTGCAGGCGGAACCTGTGGTGCCAACGCTGAACCTCGAGTACCACCAGTTCGAGCTCGACAACGGCCTGCGGGTGGTGGTGCACGAGGACCGCAAGGCGCCGATCGTCGCGGTCAACGTCTGGTACCACGTGGGCTCGAAAAACGAGACCCCAGGCAAAACCGGCTTCGCCCACCTGTTCGAACACCTGATGTTCAATGGCAGCGAACACCACGACGATGAGTACTTTGCCCCCTTCGAGCGCATCGGGGCGACGGACATGAACGGCACCACCAACAACGACCGCACCAACTACTTCCAGAATGTCCCCACCTCGGGTCTGGACCTCGCGCTTTGGATGGAATCTGACCGCATGGGCCACCTGCTCGGCGCCGTGACCCAAGAAAAGCTGGACGAACAGCGTGGCGTGGTGCAGAACGAAAAGCGACAGGGCGAAAACCAGCCCTACGGGCGGGTGTTTCAGACCCTCGCAAGGTACAGCTTCCCGCCCGGGCATCCCTATTCCTGGCCCGTGATTGGCTCGATGGAAGACCTGGAGGCTGCGAGCCTCGAAGACGTCCACACTTGGTTCAAAACCTACTACGGCCCATCCAATGCGACGCTGGTACTGGCCGGAGACATTGACCTCGAAACGGCCCGCCAAAAAGCCGAGCACTACTTCGGCGACATCCCTGGTGGCGAACCCTTGGAGCAAGGGCGCCAATGGGTCGCGCCGATGGAAGCACCGCGCCGGGTGGTGATCGAGGACCGCGTGCCGCAACCGCGGGTCTACCTCGCGTGGAACCTGCCACCCATCACCGACTCCAGCGCACCGGATTTCGAGTTGATGGCCCAACTGCTCGGTGGTGGTAGAAACGCCCAGCTGTATCGCCGTCTGGTGTACAAAGACCAGATTGCCACCAGTGTGAGCGCCTTTTATTACGGCCGCGAGCTGGCAGGCCAGATGATCATCGTCGCAGACGTGCGTCCGGGCGCGAACGCCGGCGACGTGGAAGCTGCGATCCAGGAGGAACTCAGCCGATTTAGGGACAAAGGCCCTTCCAAAGCGGCGCTGTCGCGGGCCAAGACCGCGTACATGGCAGAGATGGTCCGCCAAACCGAGCGGGTCGGCGGTTTTGGGGGCAAGTCCGACCTGCTGGCCCGCGGAGCCGTCTTTTTCGATGATCCAGGGGCCTTTGCCCCCTGGTTAGAGCGCATCGCGGCAGTAGAGCGCGGTGACCTCAAGCGCCTGGCGCGCACCTGGCTCGGGACGAACCGCCTCGCCATTGTCGTCACACCTTTTCCGAACCTCACCCACGCCAGCACCGGCGCCGACCGCAGCCAATTGCCGGCGCCGGACGAGCCACCCGAGTTGGAACTGCCCAGCGCGCAAACCGCCACCCTCTCAAACGGGCTTGAGGTGGTGTTGGTGGAGCGGCGCCAAACCCCCTTGGTGCAATTCAGTTTGCAGTTTGACGCCGGCTACGCCGCCGATGCTGAAACGGTACCCGGCACCCAGAGCTTCGCCTTGGCCATGCTCAAGGAAGGCACCAGTGACCTCGATGCCTTCGAAATCAGCGAGCGCGAAGAAGCCCTCGGCGCACAAATCAGCACTGGATCGACACTGGACACCACCACGGTGGCGCTCTCTACACTGACCACCCAGCTCGAACCGGCGCTGCAGCTGTTCACCGAGGTGGTCACCGACCCAGCGTTTCCCGCGGATGAAATCGAGCGCAAGCGAGGCCAGTGGCTCGCCGGCATTGCCCAAGAGCAAGCCCAGCCAGTCTCACTCGCCCTGCGCACCCTGCCACCGCTGTTGTATGGAGCAGGTCACCCCTATGCCACGCCCATGACCGGTTCGGGCACCGAGGCCGGGGTTCGCGCCCTGGACCAAGCCACCCTGCGACGTTTCCATCAACGCTGGTTCAACCCGCAGGGGGCAACCCTGATCGTGGTGGGCGACGTGGGTCTGGATGGG
>DHQM01000077.1:8922-17712 GCA_002408105.1 Gammaproteobacteria bacterium UBA5338
CCACCGAACCCCGCCTCTACCTGCTCGACAAACCCGGCGCGGAACAGACGACCCTGTTCGTGGGCACCTTGCTGCCACCCACCGGCGCACCCAACGACATCGCCCTGCAGCTGTTGAACCAGGTGTTTGGTGGCACCTTCACTTCTAGGCTCAACATGAACCTGCGGGAAGACAAGCACTGGTCCTATGGGGCACGCTCGTTGATCCGCTCAGCCCGCGGACAGCGGCCGTTTCTCGCCTATAGCGCGGTGCAGGCTGATCAAACCGTCCCTGCGATGCACGAGATCCTCGCTGAGCTCAACGCCATCAGGGGCCAACGCCCACCGACCGCGGCGGAACTCGAAAAAGTGGTGTTGAACGAGACCCTCAAGCGCCCCGGTCGATTCGAAACCAACGCTGCCCTGGCGGCTGAGCTGGCCGAGGCAATCCGCTTCGACCGCGGGCTGGATTACATCGAAACCTACGCCGATGCAGTGCGGAACACCAACCTGGACGAATTACAGGCCGCCAGCACCCTCATCGATCCGCGCCGGTTGGTGTGGGTCATCGTCGGGGACCTTGCCGCCATCGAAGCGGACATCCGCGCGCTCGAATGGGGCGAAGTGGAGGTGCTGGATGCCACTGCGCCCTAACAGGGACCAAAGCAGCCGGCTCGTCGCCCGCCTTGGTCTCGCAATCCTCGCGCCGCTGCTGCTCAGCGCCTGCGCCAGCCGCTCGCCACTCATCGTCTCCGCGCCTGAGCAGCCGTTGGCCCTGGGAACCATCGACGGAGCCGTGGAACAGCACCTCGGCCGCAGCGTGCGCTGGGGGGGGCGCGCCCTGGCGGTGACTGCCCAGCAGGGCCACCACTGGATCGAGATCGAAGGCAGACCCCTCGGCAGCGCGGGCATGCCGCGCTCCGAGTCCAGTTCCACCGGCCGTTTCATCGCCCAGGTGCCTGATGCCCTCATCCCGACCCGCCCGCTGCGCAGCGGCACCTTGGTGACAGTGTTCGGAACCATCACCGACCAGGCCACCCAGCAGCTCGGGGCACTGGAATTGCGCCTGCCAGTGGTCGCAGTCGAGGCCATCGAAGTCTGGCGCGACCCACAGCCCCCTCCCCCGGTCTGGCCCCCGGCCTATTGGCACCCATGGCCTTATCCACCCGATCCCTACTGGCTTTATTGAGTGACGCAGCGGCCCACCACAGCTCGCTCTGAGCGCCCGCGCAATGGCAGGCGGTGCAGACGCTGCGCCTGAGGGGGCTGCGTCGCCTGGGCCTCAAGGGCATCGATGCGACCCTTGAGGCAGGCCAGTTGGCGTGCCTCAAAGGCCGTTCCGGCAGCGGCAAGACACTGCTCTTGCGAGCGATCGCAGACCTCGACCCGATCGAAGGCACCGTCCACCTTGATGGGCAAGACTCGAGCTCCATGCCCCCCACCGAGTGGCGCCGCCGGGTCGCTTACGTACCGGCCGAACCTGGCTGGTGGGCCGAGCGGGTCAAGGACCACTTTGCATCGGACCCGAGCGATTGGCTGTCGCCGTTGAACCTGGACCCGGACCTCCTGCGCTCGAATGTGGACGAACTCTCCAGCGGCGAACGCCAGCGGCTGGCTTTGGTTCGCGCCCTGGTTCAGCACCCGGACATATTGCTACTGGACGAACCGACCGCCAACCTGGACAACGACAACACCGCGGCCGTGGAGTCGGTGGTGCAGGGTCGCTTTCTCACTGCCCCCGGGCGCGCGGTGGTGTGGGTCAGCCACGATGACAACCAGGTTCAGCGCATCGCAACCCGGGTGTGGGTGCTGGCCGGCGGCCAACTCGAGGACCGCACACCCTAATGCGTGACCTCAGCATCCTGCACCTGATCCTGGCCAGCGGCCTGGTGGCACTGCTGGCCGGTCTGCATTGGCGCAGTGCACCCCGCCTGGCTCAGGGACTCGGCGTCGGGTTGGTGCGTTGCGCCATCCAGTTGAGCCTGGTGGGCCTGCTGCTGGAAGCCCTTTTCAGCCACGTCCACCTCGCCTGGGTCGCCGCGATGGCGCTGGTGATGGCCCTGACCGCGGGGCGTGAAATGAGCGCGCGCCAAACCCACAGGTTTCGCGCGCGGGCGAGCTTCTGGATAGGGGCCAGTTCAATCATGGTGAGTTCCTACCTCCTGGTGCTGCTCGCCCTGCTGGTGGCGGTCCGCCCTGAGCCCTGGTACCACCCGCAATACGCCATACCCCTGCTGGGCATGCTCCTCGGCAACACCATGAATGGCATCGCGCTGGCCATGGACCGGTTGACCGATGGCGCGATCACCGAGCGCCGCCAGATCGAGGCGCAACTGCTTTGCGGGCGCAGTGCAACCGCAGCCATCGCGACACTCCGCAGCAAGGCGGTGTCGAGCGCGCTCACCCCTGCGATCAACGGCATGGCGGCTGCGGGCCTGGTGAGCCTGCCGGGCATGATGACCGGTCAGATCCTTGCCGGCAGCGCACCCATGCCAGCGGTCCGCTACCAGATTTTCATCCTGATGCTCATCACGGCAGGGACGGGGTTTGGGACCTACCTGGCGGTTCAGATGGCGGCCCGGCGGCTGTTCGACGGGCGCATGCGGTTGCGTGTCGACCGCCTTGCGGCATTGGAGTGAGCCCAAGGATTTATGTAAAACTCAGCACTGAACCTGTCCTGTCTCGCAAGCCGCCCACAACTCGGCTACATTTACTGGTACTGGATACACGCTGCAACCAAGCGGGTTCAGGGCGTTGGCCGCAGCTCTGTCCACCCGGCACCGACCCCGGCTTCACGCATCGACACAATAGGCACACAGGAAAACTCCAGAGGATGAGCCCAGCCGTCGAGCCGGACCCGCGCAAGGCTGCGCCACAGTTGCCTGACCGCAGCCGCAATCACCGGCCTGGCTTGGCGCTCTCCCTGATCGTGGCTGCTCTGGTCATCGCACTGGGGTACTTGGCATTTGGTGACACCACACTGAGCGAGTTTGGCCTCGCCGAAGGCGGGCGCGTTCTCGCCCTGATGCTCTCGTGCGCAGCGCTTGGGTTTATCCTTAACCATACCCTGGTCCAGTACAAACTCGCCCCCCTCTGGCGCGCACTCCACACGACCGTAGAACGTACCGGCGTTCCCAGTCCGCGCCGCCGCAGCCGCAACCGCCTGGGCACGCCCATCATGCGCGCCGACTTGGAGTCCTTGGCCAATCGCGTTGAGGTGCAATACGCGACCCTGTCGCAGCAGCATGAGCAGCTGCAGCGGTCGGAGCGGGAACTGCAACGCATCCTCGATCAGATGCACGATACCTACTATCGAACCGATGAAAACGGCTTGGTGGTGCGTACATCCGCCTCGGTCCAGACACTGCTTGGGTACACCCAGGAGTACGCCATTGGGGTCCAGCTCGCTGACATCTACGCAACCCCGGCGGACCGGGACCGTTTCCTGGAGCGGCTCATGGGCGCGGGCGCCGTGCGCCATAACATCACCCACCTGCGCCATGCCGACGGCCATGTGGTGACCGTATCGACCAACGCACACATGCTGTACGACGACACAGGCCGATTCATTGGCGTCGAAGGCACCACCCGGGATATTTCCGAGCAGCTGCGCCAAGCAGACCTGTTGTATCGGGAAAAAGAGCAGGCGACCGTCACCCTACAAAGCATCGCTGACGCCGTGATCACCACCGATGCCGACGCCAAGGTGAGTTTCCTCAACCCAGTCGCTGAGCAGCTGTGCGGCTGGACCACAGCGCAGGCCGAGGGCAGGAGCCTGGCCGAGGTGCTTCTGCTGCGCCATGAAGAAGACGATGCCCCGGTCGCCAACCCGGCGTCCGAGGCCCTGAGCCTCGGACAGACCGTTCAGCACGCTGAACTCTGGCTCACCAGCCGCTCGGGCCATGACTATGCCATCCACCTGTCCGCGGCACCGATCCGCAACGCGAGCGGTGACTTGTTCGGCGTGGTTGTGGTGTTTCGTGACGACACCGAAACCCGCGCCTTTCACCGACGCATCAGCTGGCAGGCGCACCACGACAGCCTGACGGGCCTGGTCAACCGCCACGAGTTGCACCGTCGCCTGGATGAAGCCTTGCAGAGCGCGCGAAGCGAGCAGTTACAGCACGCCTTCCTGTACCTAGACCTGGACCGCTTCAAGGTCGTCAATGACTCCTGCGGTCACCATGCGGGGGATAAGTTGCTGCGTCAGATCGCGTTTTTACTGAAGCGCGAGATCCGCGAAACCGACACCCTCGGCCGCCTCGGTGGCGACGAATTCGGTGTGCTCCTCGAAGACTGTCCGGAGGAACAGGCCCGCGACCTCGCCGAGCGCCTGCTGCACGTGATCGAGAAGTACCACTTCTACTGGGAGGATCAGCAATTCGACATCGGCGTGTCGATCGGGTTGGTCACCATCGACGCTACCGCAGGCCCACTGGTCGACGTATTGCGGGCTGCGGATTCGGCCTGTTACGAAGCCAAGCACAGCGGCCGCCACCGCGTACACCGCTACCAAGGCGACGGGCATGAGCTGGAACGCCGGCGCAGCGAACTCGAATGGGTCGAACAACTGCGCCAGGCGATGCACCAGAACACACTCGAAGTCCACCTGCGGCCCATCCTGCCACTCGACCCGGCCCACGTGGCCGACCGTTCGTCCGTCGTGGAAATGTCTTTGCACTTGCCCAGCGGCACCGAGGATGCCTCGATCCGCCTGGAACAACTGATGGCGGCGGCAGAGCGGTTCAACCTAATGCCCGAACTCGACCGCTGGACCTTGCGCAGCGCGTTGCGCCTGTTGCGCGAACGTCCATCCATCAGGCGGTTGCACCTTTCACTGTCCGGGGAGAGCATCAACGAAGACACCTTCGCTGCCCAGGTCGGCGAACTGATGCGCGAAACCGGGGTCAGCGGCGAACGCCTGTGCTTCGAAGTCACCGAGAAATGGGCACTGTCGAATATCCCGCAGCTCGGTCATCTGGTGGCGTCGCTGCAGGGTTCTGGCTGCCAGTTCGCACTCAAGGGGTTCGGCAACGGGCCTTCGGCCCTGACCCTGCTGCGCGACCTGCCCGTCGGATTCGTGAAAATCAGCGGCAGGCTGGTGGCCAACGCCCATGAAGAGCCCTTCAGCCGCAAGCTGCTTGAGGCCATCCACGCACTCACTGACGAGCTCGGCATCGCCACCATCGCCGAAGACGTGCGCCACCCCGACGCCTTAAGCACGCTGCAGGCCCTTGGCATCCAGTGCGCCCAGGGGAGCCTCATCGCGCCCGCGGAACCGGCCCACGCCAACCCATCCATGCCGGCCGGCGAAATCGCCTGACCCACCGCCACCGATGCGCCAACTTCGCAGTCCGGAGGGCTCAGCTGTGCCATGCTGAGCGACCCATCCTTCTATCTGGTCGCCATCCCGGCGGTACTGTGCTTCGGGCTCGCCAAGGGCGGACTTGGTGGCCTGGCCATGCTCTCGGTGCCCCTGATGGCACTGGAGATCCCACCGCAACAGGCGGCCGGTATCCTGCTGCCGATCCTGTGCCTCATGGATGTCGTCGCCGTGTGGCGCTACTGGGGGCAGTGGAGTCTAGCCAACCTTCGGGTGTTGGTGCCCGCCGCCATGGTTGGCATTCTGGCCGGCGCTTGGCTGTTCCCAAGCCTCAGCGAAGCCCAGGTGCGCATTCTGATCGGCGCCATCACCGCCGGATTTGCCCTGCTGGAGCTGCTGCGCCGCCGACCACCCAGGCCACGCACCCCTCATCCCCGGTGGGGCCGCTGGTGGGGCGCGGTATCGGGGTTTACCAGCTTCGGGATTCACGCGGGGGGGCCACCGCTGAGCCTGTACCTGCTGCCGCAACGGCTGGCTCCGGTGCAGTATGTCGGCACCACCGCGGCGTTCTTCCTGTGCGTGAACTACGCCAAGCTGGCGCCCTACTGGATGCTCGGACAGCTGGAAACGCCGCTGCTGACTGCCGCGCTGGTGCTCGCACCCTTCGCGCCGCTGGGGGTGCTTGGCGGTGCCTGGATCGTGCAGCGTTTGCCAGCCGAGCGCTACTACAACTGGATGTTCATTCTGTTGTTGCTTACGGGCCTGCGCCTGCTCCAACAGGGCATCCAACAGGCCCTGGCTTAATCCACGCCCCGCCGCGCGGCTGCACCGGCCCAGGGCACACCAAATGGCGCTCGAACAGCGCGGGGCAACTGCGATGAAGCCCGCATCCGCATACCAGCCGCAGGCCCCACGAATGCGGACATGGAGGCCAAAGACCTCGTGCACCACCGCAACAGAGGGCAGTGCCTTCCCCTCGGGCTCGGCGTGGTCCAGCGCCAAACGGCGCCCATCCCGCGCCCATCCAAGCGCTCATTTCAGATGCCCTGCATGTGTGCACAGCTAAGCAGTGGTCAGGTCTGCGGACCCAGCGTACCAGCGCTGCCAAGGCACAGCGCTCAGACGTGGTTGCGCAGCATCAACTCGGCCGGATGGGGATCCAGGTACACCTGGTTGGCAATGACCGGGTGGGGATGGCGACGGAAATGGTGTTTCATTAAAGTGAGTGGCACCACCAGCGGCACGCGGCCTTCGCGGTACTCGGCGATGAGCCGATGCAGCTCCGCCTTGTCCTCCAAGTCCAGGGCACGTTTGAGAAAACCTGCCATGTGTTCCAGCACATTGCTGTGGGAGCGTGGCGTGGCCACCTTAGACAGGCCGGACATGAGCTCGGCGATGTATGCCTGCGCCAGTGCCTCCGGATCGCGTTGCCCCGCCGCCGCAACCACAGGGCCGAGCCGCCGGTAGGCTGCCTGGTTGTGGGCGAGGAGCAGGTACTTGTGTTGGGCATGGAACTGCACCAACGCGCCCGCCGAAACACCCCGCGACACCATCTGCCGCCAGCGGTGGTAGGTGAACACGCGGGTGATGAAGTTCTCGCGGAGTCGGGCGTCATTGAGCCGCCCCTCGTCCTCGACCGGCAGCTGAGGGAACCGGGCCAACAAGGCCTCGGCGTACAGACCGGAGCCCCTGGCCGGAGGGTGCCCGGGCTGTCGGTAGTGCTTGACGCCCTGCATCCCACAACTGGGTGAGCCGCGCTTCAAGATGTACCCGTCCAGCTGGCGCACCTGGTCGACGACCTGGTCCAGGTACTTCACCAGCGGAGCGGTCACGTCCAGCTCCGGATCATTGACCCCGCGCGCCCGCACTGCACCGCCATCGCTGACCACCAGTCGAATCGTCGGTCGCGGTACTCCAAGACCAATCCCGACTTCGGGGCAAATGGGAACAAAATCCGCGTGCGGGCCCAGCACATCTGCCACAAAGTCATCACGCTTGTGGTTACCGTCGAAGCGAACGGGCTCGCCAATCAGGCAACTGCTGACGCCGATCCGCAGTGGCCTGTCTGGTTGAACAGTCGAAGTCATGGGTCTTCTTGGCAGGCTAAGGTGCTGCGGGCGCGTCGACTCGGGCCACTCGGCGCAGAAACGCTCCGAACAGGCCTTCAAGGACCGGGATGCGGTCGTTCAGGGTATGCCCCGCACGCAGCAGGTGGAGGTCACAGTCCACCGCCTGGGCAAACCGCTGGGCAGCGGAGACTGGCACAATGTCATCCGACCACCCGTGCACCACAGCAATCTCGCAGGTCTGCGGGGCGAATTCTGTCTCCTCGTAACCCGCCACAGGCAGGTACAGTGCCGGAGCCAGCAGAAACAACCCCTCCACTGCAAGCCGGTTGGCCACCACCGCCGAGACGTAGCCCCCCATGCTCGACCCCACCAGCAGGACCGGGCGGACTTCTTCATCCAGCCGCCGAGTCAGCAGCTGAATGCGCTCGGTGGTGCTCAGGCCGCGGTAGTCCGGACTTTCCACCGCGAACCCCTGGTGTCTTGCCACCTCGGCCAGGGCGGTGATCTTGATGCCCCAAGGGCCGCTCTCCTTGCCGTGGGCGAAATAAACCACCGGCCGGGGTTGGTTCTCACCCACCGATGACATCGACATAGGTGTGCCATTCAGGGTGCGCATCGCGCCGACCACTCACCTGATCGAAGTACATGCGCTGCAGCTCGGTGGTGATCGGTCCCCGCTTGCCCGCCCCGATGCGCCGCCCATCCAAGCTGCAAATGGGCGTGACCTCAGCGGCCGTGCCGGTAAAGAACGCCTCATCGGCGACATAGACCTCGTCTCTGGTGATGCGCTTCTCGATCACCGGCAGACCGAGTTCGTCCGCAAAGGTGAAGATGGTTCGCCGGGTGATGCCATCAAGGCAGCTGGTCAGTTCAGGGGTGTAGAGCGCCCCGTCACACACAATGAAGATGTTTTCCCCGGACCCTTCTGCGACATAGCCTTCGTTGTCGAGCAACAGCGCCTCTTCGGCGCCCGAGGCGATCGCCTCCTGCAGGGCAAGCATCGAGTTGATGTAGTTGCCGCACGCCTTGGCCTTGCACATGCTGATGTTGACGTGGTGCCGGGTGTAGGAAGAGGTGCGCACCTGAATGCCCTGCTCCAAGGCCTCGGGAGACATGTAGGCCGGCCATTCCCAGGCCGCGATGGCCACATGGACGCGCAGGCCATCGGCGCGCAGCCCCATGGCCTCAGAACCATAGAACGCCAGGGGCCGCAGGTAGGCTTCGGGAAGCCCATTGGCCCGAATGACTTCGATCTGGGCCTCATTGAGCGCTTCCTGGCTCCAAGGCATTTCCATGTTCATGATGTGCGCCGAGCGAAACAGCCGCGCGGTGTGGTCCTGCAACCGAAAAATCGCCGCACCGCGGTCGGTGCGGTAGGCCCGCGTACCCTCGAAGACACCCATGCCGTAGTGCAGGGTGT
>DHQM01000077.1:17927-18422 GCA_002408105.1 Gammaproteobacteria bacterium UBA5338
TGTGGGTGAGCACGTGCACCCGGGCATCCCGCCAAGGCACCAGTTCACCATCAAACCAGATCAGACCGTCGCGGTCCGCCATCGAGGGCTGAGACATCGTTGTTGCAACTCCTGCAGGGGTTTTGGGGTTCAGGTGGCGCCGAACAGCTGTTCCCAGATGTCGCGCACCGACTGGCGGTCTTCAACGTAATCGGCGGCCTCCACAAGCACCGACACATTCATCAGCGCCAGACGATGGATGTCCGCGCGCAGCCGCTGGTAAACCGATTGCAGGCAGCGCGCGTGTTCAGGGGGCAGCAAGGCGGTTTCGGCCAGCACATCGAGCAAGCGCATGTTGTCGGTGAATTGTAACAGTTTCGGCTCCTGCCAAGACCACGCGAGAACCGCGTACTGCACCATGAATTCGATGTCGACGATGCCACCCGGGTCGTGTTTTAAGTGGAACCGGTCGGAACTCCCCGACGCCAGCTCGCGCAGCATGCGCTTGCGCATGGC
>DHQM01000116.1:0-7821 GCA_002408105.1 Gammaproteobacteria bacterium UBA5338
GTCAATCGCGCGCCCACAGCCCCGGCCTCGGCCACGGCGTTGGGCTTGCGCGCGGTCACCGTCACCTGCTGGACGCGGGGTTGCCACTCGAGGATCGCTGCACCCGCCTCAGCCACCAGGGTCTCGACCAGTTGGTACTGACGCTCGTGGACAAGGCCCTGCAAGCGTGCCGCGACCTCCGCGTAGTCGACCGTATCGGTCACCGACTCGCTGGCGGCCGCTTCACTGAAGTCCGTCTCCATCGCCACCTCGATCAGGAGGGGCTGTGGGTTCACGCGCTCAGCCGGCAGGATGCCGATGATGCAGTGCAGTTGCAGCTGTTCAATCAGGATGGTTCCGCGCACAGGTCAGGCTCCGGTCAATGTGCTGGTCTGTCCTCCAGCCAACCCCGGTCCCGTGCGGCCATGATGGCAGCGCGGGTGGGTTGGTTGAGGTCGAGGTCAAGGGCCTGCTCGACGCCGAACCAGCCGATGTCCTGGGATTCATAGTTGGCGCGCAGTTCAGGGCGGCCCACGACGGTCGAGAAGTAATTGATGAGTAGAAAGTGGCGCGGCACGTGAAATTCGGGGCTCTCCACCGAGTCCAACGCCACCAGCCAGCGCGCATTGTCCAGTCTCAGCCCGGTCTCTTCCCATAGCTCCCGCTTGTACGCGGCCTCCATGGTTTCGCCATAGTCGATCTTGCCCCCGGGCAGGCCGTACTTGTTGGACCACTTGCGGGTCCGCACCAGCAACACTTCACCGTGGCCGTTGTACACCAGGCCACCCACGGTCGCGATGGCGCGCCGCTCCGTGTTGATGAGTTGCTCCCGATCACAGTGGCGCACCAGGGCCGTGGTGTCTTCGAACCAGTGGTCTGGGCGAGCGTTTTGCAGCTTCTCAGCGCTGCTGTACCCATAGGCCGCAGCGCCCGCCATGCAGCCGGCTGCGTGGGCCGCTTCCAGATCGTGGGGGGTGTCACCGACGAAGAGGGTTTCGTCCGGCGCCCAGCCTTGCTCGCTCAGCAGCTCCTTGAGCGCCGGGATCTTATCGCCCGCATTGCCACGCACCCGATCCAGGTGAGCCCCAAGGTCATTGCGTTCGATGAGCGCCTCCAGCAAGCCGATGTCCATGGTGGAAAGCACCGCGGTGCGCACACCACGAAACTGCGCCAGCTCCAGCAACAGGCGCACATGCGGAAACAGCACCGCATCGTCCAGGCAGCGCCGGTAGGCCGCAAAGAACACCTGGTCCAGCTCAGCCCGTGGCACGGGGCCTGTGTGGCGGTGGTAAAAGCCTTCGACCGGAATGCAAAATTCACGTCGGTAGGTTTCCGCGTCCAGCGGGCCGGCGCCATAGTGAGCGAGCACTTCGTTGGTGACCGAGAGGGTCAGCGCCTCGTCGTCACACAGGGTTCCAGACCAATCCAGGATGAGGTTCCGAATCATGTGGTGCGCAGCACCGAAAAATCGCTGTCCATGCGCTCAATGAACCGACGCACGGCAAAGATCGCCAGGTAGCAAAATGGGGTGTCACAAGCCGCGATCGCGAGTTTGAACAGGTAGATCACTGCCATCACCTGAATGCCTTGAATGAACTCCCACCCGAAGGCGCCGTAGAACAGAAACGAATTGACGATGAATGTATCGAGCAGCTGAGACACCATGGTCGAACCATTGTTGCGCAGCCACAGGTGCTTGCCCCGGGTGACCCCGCGCCAGAAGTGGAACAAGAAATTGTCGGTCAACTGGGCAACCAGGTAAGCAGTCATCGAGCCTGTGACCAGCCACCAGCCGACACCAAAACTCGCCACCCACGCATTCTGCATGGCCTCGCCGTTGTCGAGCCCCTCGGCGATGGTGGACGTCCAAAACGGCGAGGCGGGTAGCGCAATGGAAATCTGCACGATCACCAGCATCAACAAGCTCATGCAAAACCCCATCAGCACCATGCGATCTGCCCGCCGCTTGCCGAAAATTTCCGACACCACGTCGGTGATCAGAAAAGTGAGGGGATAGGTGATGATGCCAGCGGTCAGGGTTTCTCCAAACCACACAAAGAGCTTTTGACCGATGATGTTGGTGAGCACCAGCAGCGTGACAAACATCATGGCCAACAAGACGTAAACACGTTCGGCCCAGGGCAGCGGCGGCGAAGTCACTTGGTGCGGCTTGGGTGCGGACATGCATCGGCCTCAATCGATGGGCGAAAGTCAGCATTGTACCAACGCTGCGGGCGCCCTCCAGGCACCCGCGCCTCAGCGATCGAGGTACTGCGCCACGGCGTCGAACATCTGCTCGCGCAGCGGTGCGCTTTCATTCACCAGGTGGTGGCGGGCCTCGGGCAAGAAATGCACCTGGGTGCCAGCGAACTTGCGGCCAATGTAGGGGACATTGAAGCGCCAATCCACGGTGCCATCCTGTTGGCCCTGGATCACCAGCGGGTCCAGTTGCGATGCAGGCAGCCGGTCGAACTGACGCAGCCAGCGCTTCAGCGCAGTCACCCAGGGCACGGCCAGCAGCCGCGGTTGCAAGGGGTCCGACTCACGCAAGAAGCGCAAAAAATCCGGGTCCCCACTGTTGTCGGAAAACTCCCGCGGCTGCGAATCGACGAAGTACCGACCAATGGCGTGCTTCCACCGGTCACGCGCCCAATTGCTGGGCCGCACCAAGGGTGCAAAGAGCACGGTGCTGGCGAACGGGCTGTTGTCCAAGGTGTAGCCGTGGCGGTTGAGGTGGTACATCCCAACCGCTCCCCCCGTGCTCTGGCCCATCAACACCCAGGGGCGCGTTGAAGCGCCGCGGTGTTCGTGCGCCTCAAGCAAATCAAGCCCGGCGACGAGGGCCTCATCGTAGTGTTCAAAGCGCTCAATGTGGGCGCGTGGTCCACTGGAGAGCCCATGCCCGGGCAGATCAAAGGCGAACACCGAAAAGCCTGCGTCCAGGCAGAACCGAATCAGGTGACGGTAGAGGCCGACGTGATCAAAGTACCCGTGCACCACCACCGCCGTGCCACGGCGTTTGCTGGAAGGCACCTCCCAGTGGTGCGCCGCGATCGAGAAGACTTCGGTTTCGTAACACCCAAAGTGGTGGGTCAGGTCCGGTTGCTGGGCCTCGAAATCAATCCCGTAGTGGGCGAAATAGGCCTGCTCCTGCTCGGTGGGGGCAGGCGGGGTAGCCAGGTCCAGCGGCCGCAGCGCGGCGCGCACCACTTCGGGATCGAAGCCAATGTGCTCCACTCTGCGCCGCCGCTGGGCGGTGTTCAGTTCACCCGCGGGTCCAACTCCCCACGGGCGTAACGTTCAAACATGGCTTCGAGCGACAGCGGGCGGATGCGGTCGGCTTGCCCCGCGGTGCCAAAGGCTTCGTAGCGCGCTTTGACCACCTCTTTCATCGCGGTCACGGTTTCCTTCAAGTACTTGCGCGGGTCGAACTCAGCAGGGTTTTTCGCCATGAAGCGGCGAATCGCTCCGGTGGAAGCCAAGCGCAGGTCGGTGTCGATGTTCACCTTGCGCACCCCATAGCGAATGCCCGCTTGAATCTCTTCGACGGGCACGCCGTAGGTTTCCGGGATCTCTCCCCCGTATTCATTGATGACCGCCAACCACTCTTGGGGTACAGAAGACGAACCGTGCATCACCAGGTGGGTGTCGGGAATGCGTTCGTGAATCGCTTTGATCCGGTCGATCGCCAGGATGTCCCCCGTGGGTGGGCGGCTGAATTTGTACGCCCCATGGCTGGTTCCGATCGCGATGGCCAGTGCGTCAACGCCGGTTTCCTTAACAAAATGGGCCGCCTCCTCCGGGTCGGTGAGCATTTGGTCGTGGGTCAGGGTGCCCGCGGCGCCAATGCCATCCTCCTCGCCAGCCTCACCGGTTTCGAGTGAGCCGAGGCAACCCAGCTCGCCTTCCACCGAAACCCCACAGGCGTGGGCCATCTCCACCACGCGGCGGGTCACATCGACATTGTAGGCGTAGTCCATGGGGGTCTTGCCGTCTTCCCCCAGGGACCCGTCCATCATGACGGAGGAAAAGCCCAGTTGGATTGAACGCTGGCAAACTGCGGGAGACACCCCGTGGTCCTGGTGCATGACCACGGGAATCTGAGGGAATTCTTCCACCGCAGCAAGGATCAGGTGGCGCAGAAAGTTCGGCCCGGCGTATTTGCGTGCGCCGGCCGATGCCTGCACGATGACCGGGCTGTTGGTTTCCTCTGCGCCCTCCATGATGGCGCGCATTTGCTCCAGGTTGTTGACGTTGAATGCGGGCACCCCGTAGTCGTGCTCGGCGGCGTGGTCCAACAACTGGCGCATGCTGATCAGTGGCATCTGGTTCTCCTTGGTGTGTCGGGCTTCAAGTGGCGCCCAGGGACTACTGGGTACCCGCGCGGGCCTGCAGCATCTCGACGGCGGGCAAGGTCTTGCCTTCCACATATTCAAGAAACGCGCCGCCGCCCGTTGAAATGTAGGAAATCCGTTCGGCGACGCCAAACTGATCCACCGCTGCCAGGGTATCCCCGCCACCGGCGATCGAAAACGCCTTGCTGTCGGCAATGGCTTCGGCGAGGGTGTGGGTGCCCGCCGCAAACTGTGGAAACTCGAACACACCGACAGGTCCGTTCCAAATGATCGTGCCCGCCTCGGCACAGAGTGCAGCGTAGCGGGCCGCGGTTTCAGGCCCGATGTCGAGGATCATGTCATCGTCGGCGACGGCTGCAACCGGCTTGATTGTGGCGCTCGCCTGCTCGGAAAATTCCTGGGCCACCACCACATCGGTCGGGAGCGGGATTTCGACACGCTCCATCAACTGTCGAGCGGCCTCGATGAGATCCGCCTCACAGAGTGAGCGGCCGATGGGGTGGCCCGCAGCGGCCAAGAAGACATTCGCGATCCCGCCCCCGGGGATGAGCTGGTCCACCACCTGGGAGAGCGATTCGAGCACGGTGAGCTTGGTGGACACCTTGGCGCCGCCGACCACGGCCAGCAACGGCCGTTCGGGGGCCTGCAGGGCCTTGCCGAGGGCATCCAGCTCTGCCGACAACAGGGGCCCGGCACACACCTGCGGCGCCTTGAGGCCCACCCCATGGGTGGACGCCTGGGCCCGGTGCGCCGTGCCAAAGGCATCCATTACATACAGGTCGCAGAGCCGCGCCATTTTTTCTGAAAGATCCGGGTCATTGGCTTTTTCACCCGGCAAAAACCGCACGTTCTCCAGCAACACCAACTGTCCGGGTTCAACCTGAACCCCCTCCAGCCAGTCCTTCTCCAAAGGAACGGGGCGGCCGAGCAATTCACCAAGCCGGTCAGCCACCGGTGCCATTGAAAGCTCGGGGTCGTATTCCCCTTCCTTGGGCCGACCGAGGTGAGACATCACCAACACGGCCGCCCCGGCATCCAGTGCCTGCCTGAGCGTTGGCAGGGCAGCCAGCAGCCGGGCATCGCTGGTGACCTTGCCGTTCTTGACCGGTACGTTGAGGTCTTCGCGGATCAGCACCCGCTTGCCCTTGAGGTCGAACTCCTCCATCCGCGCGAATGCCATGCTGGCTACTCCTTGATATCTCTCGCTGGCTGTGCATCCCGCACGGCACCGGTGTGGCGCCGCGCGTGGTGGGTTGCATTCAGTGGCTGAGTTGGCGCTGTACGGCGTCCACCACCGCTTGCACAGTAAAGCCGAAATGTTGCATCAGTGCAGCCGCGGGCGCAGAAGCACCGAACTGCTCCATCCCGATGGCTACGCCATCCAGTCCGACCAGGCGGAACCAGGGTTCGGGGTGGGCAGCCTCAATACTGACCCGCACACGCAAGTCCAATGGCAACACTTGCTCACGGTAATCGGCCGGCTGGGCCAAAAACCGATCCAAGGAAGGCATGGACACCACCCGCAACGCCACACCCTGGGTCGCCAGTTCGGAGGCTGCGTCCATGGCCAACTGCAGCTCCGAGCCGGTCGCGATCAGCACCGCGTCGGGGGTGCGTTCGGGCTCATGCAGGATGTATCCGCCCCGTTCAATGTCGGCCAGTTGCTGCGCGGTGCGCGCCTGCGCGGGCAGCCCCTGCCGGCTGAGTACCAGCGCTGTCGGGCCGGCCTGGTTGGCAATGGCGAACTTCCAAGCCACGGCAGTCTCCACGGCGTCTGCCGGCCTCCAAGTCGACAGGTTGGGCGTCGCCCGCAGATTGGCGAGCTGCTCGACCGGCTGGTGAGTGGGCCCGTCTTCGCCGAGGCCGATCGAGTCGTGGGTGTACACAAAGATCGATCGCTGCTGCATGAGAGCGGCCAGCCGAACCGCATTGCGCGCGTATTCCATGAACACCAGAAAGGTGCCGGTGTAGGGGATGAACCCACCGTGCAACGCCATGCCGTTGGCGATCGCAGTCATGCCGAACTCGCGCACCCCATAGTAGAGGTAGTTGCCGGATTCCGATGCCGTGATGGCACGGCTGCCCGACCAGTTGGTGTTGTTGGATCCGGTGAGGTCGGCGGACCCGCCCAACAGCTCCGGCAGGGCCGGAGCAAAGGCCTCCAAGGCCATTTGGGACGCCTGGCGGGTGGCCGCCTTGACCCCCGCAGCCTGCTGCTCGGCAATGTACCTGTCCGCCAGGTCCGCGAATCGCCTCGGCAGGCGACCGGCCATCCGACGCTCGAACTCATCCGCCAACTCGGGGTGGGCGTCTCGGTAGGCGGCGAAGCCGCCGCGCCACTCGGTTTCCTCACGGGCGCCGCGGGTGCGCGCATCCCAGGCCCTCAGCAGGTCAGGCGGAATTTCAAACGGCGGGTGGCTCCAGCCCAGTTGCTCCCGTGTTGCTGCGACCTCTTCTTCCCCCAGGGGGGCGCCGTGCACCCCTGCGGTGCCCGCCTTGTGGGGCGAGCCATAGCCGATGACGGTGGTGCAGATGATCAGCGTCGGTCGCTCGTGGTCTGCCTTTGCCTGCTCAACCGCAGCCTCAATGGCGGCGGGGTCATGGCCATCGATGGGGCCGATCACCTGCCAGCCATAGGCGGCGAAGCGTTGGCTGGTGTCGTCGGTGAACCAGCCGTCGACTTGGCCGTCGATCGAAATGCCATTGGCGTCATAGAACACCGTCAGCTTGCCGAGCCGATGGGTTCCGGCCAGCGAGCAGACCTCGTGGGACACCCCTTCCATCAGGCAACCGTCGCCCGCGAATACCCAGGTGCGGTGGTCCACCAGGGTGTGCCCCGTTCGGTTGAAGGTCCGCGCCAGCTGCTGCTCCGCAAGGGCCATCCCCACAGCGTTGGCCAGCCCTTGCCCCAGCGGACCAGTGGTGGTTTCCACGCCGGGCGTGTGGCCAAATTCAGGGTGCCCGGGGGTCATGGACCCGAGCTGGCGAAAATTGCGCAACTCGTCCAGGGGCAGGTCGTACCCACTCAGGTACAGCAAGGCGTACAGCAGCATGGAACCGTGGCCGTTGGACAGGACGAAACGGTCGCGATCGGGCCAGTGGGGGTTGGCGGGGTTGTGGCGCAGGTGCCCACGCCACAGCACCGTGGCAATGTCGGCCATGCCCATGGGGGCGCCTGGGTGGCCGGATTTGGCCTGCTGCACCGCATCCATGCTCAGGGCTCGAATCGCGTTCGCAAGGTTGCGGTGGTCGGTCATACAGGGCTCCCAGGGAAAACTAAGGTCATCGCGGCGGAGCCGGCTCCGCAGAATAATGAGGCAGACGAATCAAAACCGGTTATTTTCCCGGAACCACTGCGCGCCGGCAACGGGCTGGACCTGCATAGCACGCGCTACACGTGGATTTATAAGGCAAAAAGCGTACACTTTGCATTTTGATCGCCGGCTTTGCCCCCATGGCGCCACGCCGATCGACAGCAGCGTCCTGA
>DHQM01000116.1:8074-8228 GCA_002408105.1 Gammaproteobacteria bacterium UBA5338
AGGACGCGCCCCCACCCGCAACACGATGGAAAACAATGGCCGAATACTCTGTTTTTACTTCGGAATCCGTCTCCGAAGGCCACCCCGATAAAGTGGCTGATCAAATCTCGGATGCCGTGCTTGATGCCTTGATCGCACGGGACAAACACTGCCG
>DHQM01000116.1:8498-10387 GCA_002408105.1 Gammaproteobacteria bacterium UBA5338
GTTGCCTGTGAAACCTTGGTCAAGACCGGGGTTGCGATCGTCGCAGGCGAAATCACCACCAGTGCCTGGGTCGACCTGGAGGACTTGGTGCGCAAGGTCATCACCGGGATTGGCTACGACTCCTCGCGGGTGGGTTTCGACGGTGAAACCTGCGGCGTCCTCAATATGATCGGCAAGCAGTCGATCAACATCGCGCAAGGCGTCGACCGCAGCAAGCCCGAAGACCAAGGCGCTGGTGACCAGGGACTGATGTTCGGCTACGCCAGCAACGAAACCGACGCCTTGATGCCGGCGCCGATCCAGTACGCGCACCGGCTGGTCGAACGCCAAGCCGAGGCCCGCAAGTCCAACCTCTTGCCCTGGCTGCGGCCCGATGCCAAGAGCCAGGTGACCTGCCGCTACGAGAACGGCCGGGTCGCCGGCATTGATGCCGTGGTGCTGTCCACCCAACACGACCCGGAAGTCGGCTACAGCGACCTCGAAGAGGCCGTTATGGAGTTGATCGTTAAACACGTCATCCCGACCGAGTTGCTGCACAAAGGCACGCGCTTCCACATCAACCCCACCGGCAGCTTTGTGATCGGCGGCCCCGTGGGCGACGCTGGATTGACCGGACGCAAAATCATTGTCGACACCTACGGCGGCATGGCGCGTCACGGCGGCGGGGCATTTTCGGGCAAAGACCCTTCGAAGGTGGACCGTTCCGCGGCCTACGCCGGACGCTACGTGGCCAAAAACGTCGTTGCCGCAGGCCTCGCCGACCGCTGCGAAATCCAGGTCTCCTACGCCATCGGCGTTGCTGAGCCCACCTCGATCTCGATCAACACCTTTGGCACAGGTGCCATCAGCGACGAGCGCATCGTGGAGCTGGTGCGGGCGCACTTCGACCTGCGCCCCTACGCCATTAGCCGGGCTTTGGACCTGTTGCACCCCATGTATCAGATGACCGCGGCCTACGGCCATTTCGGCCGCGAACCCCGGGAGGTCTCCTACCACTGGGTCGACCACAACGGCAGCAGCAGCGCCAAGCAAAGCGAGACCTTCACCGCATTCACCTGGGAGCGCACCGACAAGGCCGAAGCCCTGCGGGCAGCCCTGTAAACTGCGCCGCACGCAAGGAGACCGAACATGACCGCTGCTTCACCCAGCCCTGCCAAAGTCGACTACAAAGTCGCAGACATCAGCCTGGCCGCCTACGGCCGCGAGGAAATCGCGCTGGCAGAACGAGAAATGCCAGCCCTCATGGCGCTGCGAGCCCGCTACCAGGCCGAAAAACCGCTGGCCGGCGCGCGAATCCTAGGCTGCATCCACATGACCATCCAGACAGCAGTCCTCATCGAAACCCTGGTGGACCTGGGCGCCGAGGTTCGCTGGTCGTCCTGCAACATCTTCTCGACCCAGGACCACGCCGCTGCGGCCATGGCCGCAGCGGGCATCCCTGTATTTGCCTGGAAGGGCGAGACCGAAGAAGAGTACTGGTGGTGCATTGACCAAACGCTGCACAAAGACGGTGGACTGTGGAACGCCAACATGATTCTCGACGACGGTGGCGACCTGACCGCCCATGTCCACGAAAACCACCCCGCCCTGCTTGATGGCATCCACGGCATCACCGAGGAAACGACCACCGGCGTGCACCGGCTGGTGAAAATGTTGCGGGAAGGCACGCTGCGCGTACCAGCCATCAACGTCAACGATGCCGTCACCAAAAGCAAGAACGACAACCGCTATGGCTGCCGCCACAGCCTCAACGACGCCATCAAACGCGCTGTCGACCACCTGCTCGCCGGCAAGCGCGCACTGGTGGTCGGGTACGGGGATGTGGGCAAGGGCTCGGCGGCCTCACTGCGCCAGGAAGGCATGATCGTGCGCGTCAGCGAAATCGACCC
>DHQM01000247.1:0-2690 GCA_002408105.1 Gammaproteobacteria bacterium UBA5338
GGTGGTGGGGCGCAGCCCGGCGGCTCGGACGAAGCACTCGGGCGCGGGCGCGGTGTTGCGCCAGTTCTGCGCCGCCTCGAGGTGCGCCAGCATGGCTTCGGCATAAGGCGCCCAGTCGGTGGCCAGGTGCAGGTGTCCACCCGGGCGCACCTTGGCGGCCAGCAGCGACAGGAACTCCGGTTGGATCAAACGGCGCTTGTGGTGGCGTTTTTTGGGCCAAGGGTCCGGAAAGTAGACCTGCACCCGATCCAAGGCACCATCCGGCACCCGGTTTCGGAGCAGCGCCACGGCGTCGGCCTGGGCCACCCGCAGGTTGGTCAGCCCTTCGGCATGGGCCGCCTGCAGACAATGGCCAATGCCAGGCGGGTACACCTCGATGCCGAGAAAGTCCTGCTCCGGCGCCATGCGTGCCATCTCGACCAAGGTGGCGCCGTTGCCAAAGCCGATCTCCACCACCCGGGGCGCCCGGCGGCCGAAGAGGGCGGTGAAGTCAATCGGGCCATCCCCGTCAGCCAGGCCATAGTGGGGCAGCAATGTCTGCAGGGCGGCCCGCTGGGCCTGGCTGGTGCGCCCGGCGCGCACCACAAAGCTGCGGACCGAGCGGGCAGGCGCGGTGGCGCCCTCAGCCGGTTCAGGTCGACGTCCGTCCATGGGTTTAAAAGAACCGGCCATCCAAGGGTGACGAGGCACTCGCGTGGCGGCGCCGTGGCATTCGACCGGCACAATAGGCATCACGGCCGGCTTCGACCGCCTTGCGCATGGCGAGCGCCATCCGCACCGGGTCCTCCGCTTCGGCGATGGCGGTGTTCATCAGCACACCGTCACAACCAAGCTCCATGGCGATGGCGGCATCCGAGGCGGTGCCCACCCCAGCGTCGACCAATATAGGGACCGTGGCATGCTCGACGATGGTGCGAATGTTGTAGGGGTTGCGAATGCCGAGGCCCGAGCCGATGGGGGCACCCAGGGGCATCACGGCCACACAGCCCATCTCCTGCAACCGGCGGGCGATCAGGGGGTCGTCATTGGTGTACACCATCACCTGGAAACCTTCCGCCACCAGTGTTTCTGCCGCCTGCAGGGTGGCGGTGACATCCGGGTACAGGGTCTCGGGGTCACCCAGCACCTCGAGCTTGACCAGGCCGGCACCGTCCAGCAGCTCCCGCGCCAGCCGGCAGGTGCGCAGGGCGTCTTCGGCGGTGTAGCAGCCGGCGGTGTTCGGCAAAATGGTATAGCGCGCCGGGTCCAGCACATCCAACAGGTTGGGGGCACCCGCCTCTTGACCCAGGTTGGTTCGACGCACTGCCACGGTGACGATCTGCGCACCGCTCGCCTCCACCGCCTGGCGGGTTTGCTCGAAGTCCCGGTATTTGCCGGTGCCGACCAGCAACCGCGAGCTGTAGGGGGTGCCCGCGATGTTCAGCGCGTCGGTGGCGCCCGAGTGGGCGGTGTTTGGCGCTTCTGGCATGGCTAACCTCCTCCGATGGCGGCGACCACTTCCACCCGGTCACCGGGTTGCAGTCGCCTGGACACATGGTCGCTGCGGGGAACGATCTCGCCGTTCACCTCGACCGCCAGGCGGCGGCCAGACAAGCCGAGCCCTTTGATCAGGTCCGCCACAGCCAAGGGGCCACGGATGGGATGGGGCTCGCCATTGACCAGCACTTGATCGGTGTTCACAGGTTCGATCGACACGCTTCAACTCCGAATCCAGGGGGTTGCGGCCAGCAGCCCCCAACCGGCCAAAAAAGCGAGGCCCCCGATGGGCGTGACCATCCCCCAGGCTCGCACGCCGGTGAGGGCGAGCGCGTATAAGCTGCCGCAGAACAAGCCGATGCCGATCGAGAAGGCCCAGCCGCTGGCCCGCAACCAGGGGCGGGGCGTGCCCTGGCCGGCCAGCACCCCCACCGCAAGCAGCGCAAGGGCATGGTAGAACTGATACTGGACCGCGGTTTGGTAGACGGCCATGGCGCCGGGGTCGAGTGCTGCGCGCAAGGCGTGGGCGCCGAACGCCCCGAACGCCACCGCGAGCATTCCAAGTCCTGCGCCTGCACCGATCCAAGCCGACGACATGGTTCTCTTAGTCCTGGCCAAGGGTCGGCACTATAACAAAATGATAAAAAAAGGCCGCAAAGTTGCGGCCTGAAGAGGGCTTTCCCGGTCCGGCGTGGTCAGGCGATCAGCGCCTGGTCGCCCATGGCGGTGCGGATCTTTTTCATTGCGTTCTTTTCCAGTTGGCGAATGCGCTCTGCGGACACCTGGTACTGGTCAGCCAGCTCATGCAGGGTCGACTTGGTTTCCGACAGCCAGCGCTGGCGCAGGATGTCGCGACTGCGCTCATCCAGATCGCCGAGCGCAGCCATCAGACGCTCGTGCTGGTGGTCCGAGAAGTCAGCGGCCTCCAAGAGTTCTGCCGGATCCGAGTCCGCCTGCTGTAGGTAATGCATCGGCGCCTGGCCACCCTCGTCATCGCCCGGGTCGCCATCAAAGGCGGCATCGTGGGCTGAGAGTCGGCCTTCCATTTGCCGCACCACCTTGGGTTCGACACCCAGGTCGCCCGCGATCCGGTCGACCTCGTCATTGGTGAGCCAACTGAGGCGTTTTTTGGCACTGCGCAGGTTAAAGAACAGCTTGCGTTGGGCCTTGGTGGTGGCCACCTTGACGATGCGCCAGTTGCGCAGCACGTACTC
>DHQM01000247.1:2975-3340 GCA_002408105.1 Gammaproteobacteria bacterium UBA5338
TTGATCCAATGCACCGCAAAGGACACCAGGCGCACCCCGACCTCGGGATCGAAGCGTTTGACCGCCTTCATGAGGCCAAGGTTGCCCTCTTGGATCAGGTCGGCCTGGGACAGGCCATAGCCTGAATAGCTGCGCGCGATGTGCACGACAAAGCGCAGGTGAGCGAGCACCAGCTGGCGGGCCGCTTCGACATCACCCTCGTAGGTAAATTGGCGAGCCAGGCGTTGCTCCTCCTCCTGCGACAGGATTGGGAAGGCACTGACCGCCTGCAAATAGGCATTGATATTGGCTCCAGGCACCATCGCCTGGACAGGCAACAAATTGGTACTCATGGGTCCACCTCAGGTTGAAAGGTCACGGTGGCT
>DHQM01000212.1:0-595 GCA_002408105.1 Gammaproteobacteria bacterium UBA5338
ATTCGTTTCGTTGGTTCAGCGCCCTGCGGTACCCCTGCCAGGCATCCAGAAAGCCAGGTTTCACGTGAAACAATCCGCGATCCAGAAACCGCCGACGCGCCTGCGGGCCACTTTCCAGGAGCTGGAAACTGTCGGAGTTGAACAGGCTCAGCGGAAAGGCCGAGGCCAACTCGGACGCGGCGCGAACCGGCCGACCATTGAGGGCGGCCTGCAGTCGCCTGGGATGTGCGTAGCACACCAGCCCCAGGCGCACCGACTGACTGAATCCAGGCCCACTGCGGAGTAACCGCCCATGCACAGCCAGGTAGTCGGCCCCTTGCTGAATCGCGCGGTCCGTCCGCTGGGTACCCAGCCGAAAACTGCGGCCGGTCGCCAAAAGGTGCAGCGCCTCAAGCAGGGAACTCTTACCCGCGCCATTGGCACCAAAAACAAGGTTGACCCCCGGACCGAAGTCAATCTCCTGTCGGCCCAGGTTTCGAAGACCCTGCACCCGCAAGCCTTCAACCCAAGTGCGTGCCCGAGGTGGAGTGGTTTCCAGGGTAGGCTGGTCAACGCCTTGGTTCATGGCAACGTGGACTCGCGGAACACTCCACCG
>DHQM01000212.1:862-1092 GCA_002408105.1 Gammaproteobacteria bacterium UBA5338
GGACTCGCGGAACACTCCACCGCAGGCGCGGCGAAGCACTGGCGCATCTGGGTGGTCTGGGGACGTCCGCTGCGGAGGAAGGGACGGTGGATAGGAGCGTGCAAACCAGGCAACAGCTTCATTGGGGAGGCAACGCAGGGCGCAATGGCGGCGGGGGGGGGAGGGCTGTGCAAGGCGCAAACTCACGCAAAGCGAGAAGACGTCACATTCACCCTAACCCGATCCCGATC
>DHQM01000212.1:1396-6666 GCA_002408105.1 Gammaproteobacteria bacterium UBA5338
CCACTAGAGTTTCATCGGCATCACGACATACTGGCAGTCAGCTTCCTCGAACGGCTGGATCAGCACACTGCTCTCGGCGCTCGAAAACCTGAATTGAACCTGATCTGCAGTGACTGCGGACATGACATCAATCAGATAACTGACATTGAAGCCGATTTCCAGCGCTTCGCCTTGGTAGGCAACAGGCACAGGCTCAATGGCCTCTTCCTGCTCTGGATTGCTGGCCTGGACCGTGAGCTCATCTTCGCGGATCGACAGACGAACGCCGCGGTATTTCTCGTTCGAAAGAATGGCTGTGCGGGCGAAGGCTTCGCGCAACTGCCGACGATCTCCCACCAGCTCGCGCTCATCGGCAACGCCTTGGCGAGGGATGACCTTCTCGTAATCGGGAAACTTTCCATCAATCAACTTGGAGGTCACCACAAAATTCGCGCCTTCGACCCGAATGTGGTGCTGACCGAGGGTCACCTGCACTGTGTCCTCGTCTTTCAACAGCCGAGCGATCTCCAGGGTGCCTTTGCGGGGCACGATCACCTGCTCACCCCGAGAACTGGACAAACTCTCCACCGGGAGGGTACACATCGCCAAGCGGTGGCCGTCGGTCGCCACCGTACGCAACCGGCCCTCGCCCGTTTCGAACAGCATCCCGTTGAGGTAAAATCGAACATCCTGCTGCGCCATCGCGAAACCGGTCTGGTCGATCAATCTCCGCAGCCTCGGCGCTTCCATTTCGAATTGCACCAGTCCAACGGTGGACTCAACATTGGGAAAGTCATCCGCTGGCAGGGTGGCGAGCCGATAGCGGCTGCGGCCCGAACGGAGCAACAAGTGCTCGCCCTGGGATTCGATGGCCAACAGCGAGCCGTCATCAAAGGCCTTGCAGATTTCAAGCATCTTGCGTGCTGGTACCGTGACCCGACCATCCCCGATACCCTTCTCTGCAACGGCGAAGCCGATGAGCTCGACTTCCAGATCTGTGCCGGTCAGCGCCAACTGATCGCCTTTCAGGTCCAGCAGCACGTTGGCCAGAATCGGCAGAGTTTGTCGACGTTCAACCACACCTGCCACCTGTTGCAAAGCGGGTAGAAGGGCTTCACGGGCAATTTCGAGTTTCATGCAAGGTCCTTTTTATACGCCACCAAGCAGGTGTATTGTGAGGCGGTTTTAAGGTAGGGAAAGGCGCACCATGCATCAGGAGTATACGCATCGGGCAACCCAATAAACACAAGGTGGCACCACGACGACCAGCACCGGGTGAGCCGTCGGGCGGACGCGCCGCACGCTGTGCACAGTTCCTGCAACACTCCTTTAAAAGGCCTTTGCTGACACGTCACACAGTCAACAACCGCAGCAGCTTTCGGTAGTCCTCGGCAATCTCCGCGTCGGTCTTCATGAGTTCTGCGACCTTTCTGCAGCCATGCAACACTGTGGTGTGGTCCCGCCCACCAAAAGCCTGACCAATCTCAGGAAGACTCCGGGTTGTCAGCTCCTTGGCAAGGGCCATGGCAACCTGCCGGGGACGCGCCACAGACCGCGACCGGCGCTTGGACACCATGTCGGATTTCTTCACTGCGTAGTACTCGGCCACCACCCGTTGAATGTTCTCGATGGAAACCCGGCGCTCCTGCAGCGCCAACAGGTCCTTCAGCGCATCGCGGACGAGTTCAACCGTGATGGGTTTGCGCATGAACTCTGAGCACGCAATCACCCGCTTGAGGGACCCTTCTAGCTCGCGCACGTTCGACTGCACCCGCTGGCCAATGAAAAACGCTGCGTCCTCGGGCAGATTCACCTGCGCCTCCTCGGCCTTGCGCATCAGTATCGCAACGCGCGTTTCCAACTCTGGAGGCTCGATGCTCACCGTCAAACCCCAGCCAAACCTTGATTTCAAACGCTCTTCAAGCCCTTGAATCTCCCTTGGAAAGCGGTCACAGGTGAGAATCATCTGCTGGCGCCCTTCCAGCAACGCGTTGAAGGTGTGAAAGAACTCCTCTTGCGAGCGTTCCTTGCGGGCGAAAAACTGTATGTCGTCAATCAGCAGAGCATCGACCGAACGGTAGTAACGCTTGAAGTCGTTGATCGCGTTCAGCTGCAGTGCCTTAACCATGTCGGCGACAAAGCGCTCTGAATGCAGATAGGCCACCTTGATACTGGGGTTGTGCATCTGCAGCGCATTGCCCACAGCATGCATCAGGTGGGTCTTACCAAGCCCAACTCCACCATAAAGAAACAGCGGGTTGTAGCCTCCACCCGGATTTTCTGCAACCTGCAGCGCAGCCGCCCGGGCCATTTGGTTCGACGTGCCTTCAATGAAATTATCGAACCGAAACTCCGGGTTGATATAGCTTTCATGGCGCACGCCGCCTTCGATTGCGGGATGTGCCCCCCCGTTGATGCGCTGTGTCGGCGCAGCAGGCGCGGCTCGTACAGCTGGAGCAGTTTTGGGCTGCGAACCAGGTGCCACATCCGCAACGCCTCCAGACACAGGGGTCTCGTCGCGCTCCCGCGGGGTCGAACTGCCGATTTCGAGACAGACTCCGAGCCCTGCGATCTGACAATGGTGCCGCACCAACTCTTCGATCCGCGCCAGGTATTTGTCACTGACCCAATCGAGCACAAAGCGGTTGGGTGCCAGAAGACGCAAGTGGGGTCGACCTTGGCGGTCGCACTCCTCCACCTGCAAGGGCTGGATCCAGGTCCCATACAACTCGTTCGGCAATTCTTGCTTCAGCTGGTCAGCGCACCTCAACCAGGCGACCCCGAGGGGCAGCGCCTGCGACTGCTCATTGTTGTTCTTATTCGCAGAATGCAACTCTCTATACACTGTGGATAAACCGTTTTCGCTGGCATGGGTGGAACGACCGATTCGCATTCTACCCACTGACGCACCAGGTTGCCACCACATCAAGGATGGACCTTATCGATATTTAATCTATAAAAATCAATATTTTATGTTACATTTAAATAGACACTAACAACAAACCTGGGGAAAAAATTTTCGCCCTGATTTTCTAACTTGTGGATAAGTTGTAGATATCCTCTGAGTAAACAGGGAGTCATTCGGCCAGGCCGCTTTCCCTACAAACAACGCTAGATCGCACCAACTTGCGAACCGCTCGGACGTGGCCCGTTGGGGAACCCAAACGGGTGCACGCGTTGCCTAAACCGGCTTCTTTACTTACAATTGCCGCCCTTTTGTCTGCCAGCGCCCCCTTACCACTCGTTGCAGGTGCCGCTCTGCTCCGCCCCCTCTTTGTTGGAGCCCAGGCCCTCGCCACGACACCGTTGTACGATTGGGCATTGGCCTTTCTGGACTTTGGAACATGAAGCGCACTTTCCAGCCCAGCGTGCTGAAACGCAAACGCAACCACGGTTTTCGTGCCAGAATGGCGACCGCCAACGGCCGCAAAGTCATTCAACGACGCCGGGCCAAGGGTCGAAAGCGCCTTTCGGCCTGACCTACACCGATCAACGGCGCGCCACCCCGCTGCGTTTTGGGTTCTGCCACGGGCTTCGATTTCCCAGTGTCCTGCCGTCTGTTGACCCCTGCCCACTATCGGGCGGTGTTCGACGCCACGGCGGTTCGAGTGGGCACCAAGAATGCGCTCATGCTGGGTAGACTCAATGGCCAGCAACCCGCTCGCCTTGGGTTGATCGCAGCCCGTCGCCAACTTCCCCGCGCAGTTGATCGAAACCGGTTCAAACGCATGGTGCGAGAAACCTTTCGAGTGCATCGAGGGGAGTTGCATGGGCTGGACATCGTCGTGCTGGCGCGAAGTGGGTTCCGCAGCACGACCAAACCAGAACAGCACCCACGTCTGGAACACCAATGGCAACGGCTGATCGCAGAACACCGGTCCTTGAGCGACTGACCCTTCGTGCCCTGCTCGGCGTGCTCGGCGCCTACCGCTACCTGGTCAGCCCCCTGCTCCCGCCCAGCTGCAGGTACCAACCCACCTGTTCCTGCTACGCGGAAGAAGCGCTGCGCCGACACGGTGTCGTTTCGGGATCGGCTCTCGCACTGCGCCGCTTGGCGCGCTGCCACCCCTGGCGACCCGGTGGTTACGACCCGGTCCCCAATCCATCAGCCAACACTGAAGTCTCTCCATGAATGCCGTTCGCTATCTCCTGTTTGGCGCCCTGGCCGTGGTCGCCTACCTACTCATCCTTGCCTGGAACCGCGACTACACACCGGGTGTGGCCGACGCACCAGCCCCCGCAGAAACCACAGCACCCCAGAACTCGGACCTGCCCCAACCGGCCAATGCTGCAACCAGTGCCGACCTTCTGACCACCACGCCCGACGCTCCACCGACGGCTGCGACCGACCAGCCAACGGCAGCCGTGTCGTCCACTCGCGCCATTCGGGTGACGACCGATGTACTGCATGTGGCAATCGACCCGGTCGGCGGCGATCTCGTGTATGCCGCCCTGCCACAATACCCGGAAACCCTCGACCGCCCAGACGCCCCCTTTGTGGTCCTGGAGCGCGACGGGCGCACCTTCCACATCGCACAAAGCGGCCTGGTCGGGCCGCAGGGACCGGACGCGAATGCGAGCGGACGACCGCTGTACAGCGCCTCAGCGACCGACTACGAGCTCGCTCCGGGACAGGAGGAACTGGTGGTTCCTCTCGCCTACACCAGCCCCGAAGGGGTGTACATCGAGAAGCGGTTTCGGTTTCGACGCGACAGCCACCTCGTCAGCGTGGAATACAGCATCCACAACCAGGGGAACACGCCCTGGGAGGCAAACCTCTTTGCGCAACTCAAGCGCGACATGAGTCCAGACCCGGCCGCGCAGAACGCCGGTTTTGGAGTCAGCACCTACCTTGGTCCGGCACTCTACACACCGGATGAAAAGTACAAGAAGGTCGACTTCAAGGACGTCCGCAAGACGCCGCTGAACCAACGCATCGAAGGTGGCTGGATCGCCATGGTGCAGCACTACTTTGTCGCTGCCTGGATCCCCAACCCGGCACACACGTATCTGTACCAAATGCGCCCCACATCCGACGACCGCTACACCATCGTGGGTTTTACCGGCCCAAGGCTTGAAGTCGCGCCGCAAGCCACCGCCACCGCATCCGCGCAACTCTACATCGGACCAAAGGTTCAGGACCGGCTGGCGCCCATCTCTCCGGGACTGGAGCTGACCATTGACTACGGTTGGTTGTGGTTCATCGCCCAGCCGCTGTTCTGGTTGCTTGATTTCATCCATGGCATTGTGGGCAACTGGGGTGTCGCCATCGTGCTGCTGACCCTGCTCGT
>DHQM01000212.1:6950-7218 GCA_002408105.1 Gammaproteobacteria bacterium UBA5338
TCGTGCTGCTGACCCTGCTCGTCAAAGCTGCGTTCTTTCAACTGTCCGCCACGTCTTACCGGTCCATGGCGAAAATGCGCCAACTCCAGCCCAAAATGATGGAACTGCGGGATCGGCACGGCTCCGACCGGCAAAAACTCTCGCAGGCGACCATGGAGTTGTACCGCAAGGAAAAGGTCAATCCGCTCGGGGGCTGTTTGCCAATCCTGGTGCAGATGCCCGTGTTCATCGCCCTCTATTGGACGCTCATGGAGAGCGTCGAGCTTCG
>DHQM01000212.1:7495-7766 GCA_002408105.1 Gammaproteobacteria bacterium UBA5338
CATGCATCCTTCCTGTGGATCCGCGACCTATCGGCTCTGGACCCGTATTTCATCCTCCCGATTCTGATGGGGGTTTCGATGTACGTACAACAGCACCTCAACCCAGCGCCCCCAGACCCGACCCAGGCACGCATCATGAAGCTCATGCCCATTGCCATGACGGTTTTCTTCCTCTGGTTTCCCGCCGGCCTGGTCCTCTACTGGGTGGTCAACAACCTGCTGTCGATCGCCCAACAGTGGTACATCACCCGCCAGATCGAGCGTGCCGCCG
>DHQM01000212.1:8050-8338 GCA_002408105.1 Gammaproteobacteria bacterium UBA5338
CGCCAGATCGAGCGTGCCGCCGCCTGATTGGTGATGGAGACGGGCGCCCCGCGCAAGGACACCATCGCCGCGATCGCAACTGCGCATGGTCGCGCCGGAATCGGCGTCGTGCGCGTCTCAGGCCCCGCGTGCCAGGCCATTGGTGCCGCATTGCTGGGGACTCTTCCGCCCCCCCGGGTGGCCCAGGTGCGCACCTTCAGGGACGCTGCAGGTGCAGCCCTCGACCAGGGCTTGGCGCTCTACTTTCCGGGCCCAGCATCCTTCACCGGTGAGGACGTACTGGAACTC